>CAZXVY010000050.1:0-12438 GCA_964644115.1 uncultured Terriglobales bacterium | reverse complement strand
TGTTCGCGGCGCCGATCCAGCAGCTGGTCGACCGTGTCGACAAGACCGGGCCCGCGCCCGAAACCCAGGCCCGGATCGTCAGCATCGACGTCGCCAAGACGGTGGCCACCGTGCGCCTGGAACTGCCGGAAGGCTTCCAGACCAGCGAGTTCCTGCTGCAGCACGGGATGCTCGACGCCATCGTTCCGCGCAAAGAACTGAAGTCCTACATCGCCCGGTCGTTCAACTTCATGATGAGTGACGGGAAGAAGTAGTCGTTAGTCGTTGATCGTTGGTCGTTAGTCAGCAACCGTCCCATGTCCTACTCCTCCGCAGTCGCCAGCCTGCTTGCCCTCGGCCACGAGTTGCATGCCACGCCTGCGCACAAGTTCGACCTGGCGAACATGCGCGTGCTGCTTCGGGCCTTGGAGCATCCCGAGCAGCGCTTTGCCAGCGTGTTGATTGCTGGAACCAACGGCAAGGGATCGACGGCGGCCACGCTGGCTTCGATTTTGCTGGCGGCCGGGCACCGCACCGGGCTTTACACCTCGCCGCATCTGCGCCGGGTGAACGAGCGCATCCAGGTGAACGGCGAGGAGATTGCCGACGCCGTTTTCGCTTCCGTTCACGAACGCGTCGAGCAGACGGCTGCGCGGCTGGTGACCGCCGGCGAGTTACCGTGGCACCCCAGTTTCTTCGAGATGCTTACCGCGATGGCCTTCTGCCACTTCACCGAGGTCGGAGTTCGCATCGCGGTGCTGGAAGTCGGGATGGGCGGACGTCTGGATGCCACCAACGTGGTCGAGCCAGTGGTTTCCGTCATCACCGATGTCGCGCTCGACCACCAGAAGTATCTCGGCTCGACCATCAGCGAAATTGCGCGGGAGAAGGTGGGCATTATCCGCGAGTACGGCTTGGCGGTCACACTGCCGCAGCACCCGCAGGCCAACGACGTTATCGGCAATACCATCCTGGAGCGCAATGCGCGCGGCGTGAGCGCCGTGCCCTACGTGCCACCGGTGTCGCCCGGCGCCGGGGGCGTTGCCGACAGCTATCCCCTTCAGGTTCTGGGTGAGACGATCATCATCCGCTCTCCGCTCATCGGCCGCCATCAGTTGCGGAACGTGGCGCTGGCCATCGCCGCGGCGGTGGAGCTGAACACAGCGGGATTCACGCTCACGGCGCGAGACATCGAACGCGGCATCCGCGAGACGCGCTGGCTTGGACGCTTCCAGCGCATCGCTGCGACCGCCAGTTCGCCGGAGTACATCCTCGACGCCGCCCACAATCCCGCCGGCGCCTGGGCGCTGCGCTCCACGCTCTCTGAACGCTTTGCGGAGCGACCGCTGACGCTGGTGTTCGGCGCTATGCGCGACAAGAACGTTGCCGAGATGGCGGAGGTCCTGTTTCCTCTGGCGTCGCACGTCATCGCGACGCGCGCTGAGAACCCGCGCTCGGCCACGCCCCAGGAAGTGCGCGACGCCGCGGCGCGAACTGGAGCCCAGGTGGTGTGCGAGCCCGACGTACCCGCAGCGCTGGCGCGCGCCCGCGCGCTCACCCCCAAGCAGGGAGTGATCGTGATCGCGGGCTCGATTTATGTTCTGGGAGAGGTGCTGGTGGCAATCGAGGGCGGGTGAGGAGGGTGTCTCGTTTCCGGTGTCTCTTTCCTGGTTTCCCTCGAGGGAGCGCGGAACGCACGCGCTCCCATTTGCTCCAACCCAGCAGAGAAAATAGGATGGTAGCGGAATCGCCGTGGCGAAACCTGCGTCCCAACTCGCGCACACGCTCAGCTTCCTGCGCTCCATCCTCATCGTGAACAACCTGATTTATCTGTACACGGTGGTGCTGGGCACGCTGTCGCTGCTGTCTTCGCTGTTGGACGCAAGCGGGCGCACGCAGCATTGGTTTGCACAAACCTGGTCGTGGCTAATCCTGAAGACGGCGATGTGCCCGGTGACGGTGACGGGCCTGGACCGCATCGACACCGCCGCGCCGCACATGTACGCGCTGAACCATCTATCGGCGCTGGATATTCCCGTGGTGTATGTTCACCTGCCGTTCCAGTTCCGCATTGTGGCCAAAGAGGAACTGTTCCACTATCCGTTCATGGGATGGCACCTGCGGCGCTCGGGGCAGGTGGCCATCAACCGCGCCAACGCGCTGGCTTCCATGCGCAGCCTGAACCGCGCCGCAGAAAGCCTGAAGGCCGGCATGCCGCTGGTGGTTTTTCCGGAAGGCGGACGCTCGAAGTCAGGGCAGACGCTTCCCTTCCTGAGCGGCGTTTTTTACGTGGCCATCAAGGCGCAGGTGGACGTGGTGCCGGCCGCCTTGGTTGCGACGAACCTGGCGCTGCCCATGGACACCTTCCACATCCAGCCGCGGCCCATGGAGCTGGTGGTAGGCGAGCCGATCCCGACCTCCGGCCTCACGCCGCGCGACATGGATGCGCTGGCCGCCCGCGTGCAGAAGGCGGTGGAAGACCTGTATTATGCGCGAGCGGAAGTGGCGGATCCGCGGCACGCTTCCGTCGAGACGCCGACGAACAATGTGCCTGCGCCCGCAGGAGGAGACTGAGGGACGCGCGGGCAAGACGCCCGCGCTACAGCCGGCGAGACGCCGGCGCTACTCATGAAGCCCCGCATCGCCATCTCGGTCCCGCACTCGACAAACGCACAGTACGTCGAGCGCTCACTGCCGCCGTACGTGCACGCCATTGAAGCGGCGGGCGGAGAAGCGCTTCCCATTCCGCTGGACAAGACGCAGGACGAAATCGCAGAAATGCTCAAGCAGTGTCACGGCATCGTGCTGCCTGGGAGTCCGGCAGATGTGGACCCCGAGAAGTACGGCGAGCCGCGCCACGAGAAGACCAAGCCCGCCGACCCGCAGCGCGATGCCGCCGACGAGCTCCTGCTGCAGGACGCGCACAACATGCGCAAACCCATCCTGGCCATCTGTTATGGCCTGCAGGCGCTGAACGTGTGGCGCTCGGGCACGCTGCGCCAGGACATCGAGGCGGAGTTGCGCTCGCCGGTGAAGCATTCTGCCGGAAGCAAGGTGAAGGAAGCGCACCGGGTCAACGTGGATCCCGAATCGCGGCTGGCGAAGATCCTCGCGGATGCCCCGGGCACCACGCTGAACCCGTCCCCGGACTTCACCGCCATGCAGCTTACGGTGAACTCCAGCCATCACCAGTCGGCGGACGTGGTCGGCGACGGCCTGCGGGTGGCAGCCCGTTCTCCCGAAGACGGCGTGATCGAAGCCCTGGAAGGCGATGCACCCGACGACCAGTTTGTCCTCGCCGTGCAGTGGCACCCGGAGCGCACCTACGACGACGACCCTGCCTCCCGCGCCCTGTTCAAGGCCCTGGTGAACGCCGCCGAGGAGTGGCAGCAGAGCGACCGCGCCAGAAGCGAGCCGGAAGGGCTGTCGTAGCCGTAACCACAGAGGACACCGAGGAACACAGAGTAAGGCCGGAATAGTTTCACCTCACCGGCCGCGCTACAATCCCGCCCGCATCGTCTTCTTCCAGATATGCCCAGGGTGTGTCGTGGTCATGCGTAAACACCATGAGCCACTTGCCCGGCAGCGCCTCGGCATAGATACGCTTCTTGTTCTCGATGGATTCCATGGGATACAGATCAAAGGCCGTCACCCAGACGGGCTTGAGGTGGGCGGTTGTGGGGATGAGGTCGGAAATGTAGCAGGCGCGGAGGCCGCCGCTTTCGACCATCACCGCCTGCATGTGGCGCGTGTGTCCCGGAAGGACGCGCACGGAAACACCGGGCACGATCTCCTGGTCGCCGCGCAGCAGCGTCATCTGGCCGGACTCGATCAGGGGATCGTAGTTGGGGCTGAGGTAGCTGATGCGGTCGCGCTCGAGCTGGAGCTGCGCGTGCTTCCACTCGCCCTCCTGCACGTAATAGCGCGCCCTGGGAAATGTGGCGGCGATGCGGTCGCCGCGGGGCTGCGTGTTCCAGCCGCAGTGGTCGAAGTGCAGATGGGTGTTGATGACCACGTCGATGTCGTCGGGCGCGACGCCTGCGCCAGCCATGCTGTTCATCAGCTCGGGCTGGTGGGCGTAGATGCGCCGCATGCGTTCGTCGAGCTTGGGGCCGATGCCGGTCTCGATGAGCACGGTGTGCTCGCCGGTGCGCACCAGCAGCGAGTTCAGCCCGGCGCGCACGCGGTGTTTCTCATCGGGCGGCGCCTTCTTTTCCCAGAGCACGCGCGGCACCACGCCGAAGAAGGCGCCGCCGTCCAGCCGGTAAGTGCCGTCGCTCAGGAGGGTGAGCTCAAAGTCGCCGAGGGTGATGCGAGGCGGCGCTGCGGGCTGACGCAGGTTGGCAGGCGGCTGATTATTTTCCACCCAGCAGCTCCTTCTCAAAATGCTCCTGCAGGCGGCGGAACAGATGGATGCGCGCCTGCGCGCCGCTGATGGAGTGGGTCTTGCCCGGGTAGAGCATCAGGTCGAACTGCTTGCCGGCGCGGATGAACGCGTCCACCATCTGCACGGTGTGCTGCAGGTGGACGTTGTCGTCGCTGGTGCCGTGGACGAGCAGCAGCTTCCCGCGCAAATCGGAGGCATGGTGCTGCGGGGCGCTGCGGCGATAGGCGTCGGCGTTCTCCTGCGGCGTCCCCAGGTAACGCTCGGTGAAGATGGCGTTGTAGTCGCGCCAGTCGGTGACCGGGGCCACGGCCACGCCCGCGGCAAAGCGCGGGGAGTGGGTCATGGCGATCAGGGTGAGGTAGCCGCCGTAACTCCAGCCCCAGATGCCGACGCGGTCACGATCGAGGAAGGGATACGCAGCCAGGGCCTGGTTGAGCGCGGCGAGCTGGTCCACGAATTCTACCGAGCCGAGGTTGCGGCGAACGGCCGCGGCGAACTTGCGGCCGCGCGCGTCCATGCCGCGGTTGTCCACCTGCAGCACGGCGAAGCCGCGCCGCGCCAGGTATTGATCCAGAAGAAACGCCCAACCGCCCCACTGGTTGCGCACCGTCTGGGCGCCGGGTCCGCCATAAGGGTTGAGGATCAGGGGAACTTTTTTCCCCGCCTTCTCCGCACCCGCGGGCAGCAGCAGCCGGCCGTGGAGCAGGGTACCGTCATCGGCGCGGAAGTCCACCAGGACGGGGGCCAGCAGCGCGAAGGCATCCAGCTTGTTGGACTCCCAGAACACGGTGCAGTCGCCGCCCAGGGCGCACAGCGAGAGACGTGTCGGTTCTCGCAGGCTGGAGAAAGTCTGCACGGAGAATTTTGCGTCCGGGGAGAACAGCGAGTCGTGGGTTCCCGGCTCTTCGGTGATGCGCGTGATCTCGCCGCCCCCGAGGCCAACCGCGAAAAGGTGGCGCTCGCGGGCATCGCCTTGGTTGGCCGTGAAGTAGACGGTTTTAGAGTCTTCGTCCACGCCGGCGACATCGAAGATGCTGAACTCGCCGCGCGTCAACTGGCGCTCCAGCACGGCCTCCGCCTCCAGCGGCTTGGCCGCGTCGAAGCGGTAGAGATAGAGATGCGGGAAACCATCCCGCCAGCTCGACCACAGGAAGCGGCCGCCGGAGCGCAGAATGCGGAAGTTGTTGTGGGTTTCTACCCAGACGTCGCTGGATTCGCGGAGCACGCGGCGCGAGCGCCCCATGAACTTGGCTTCGGCGAAGTAGAGGTCAAGCCGGGTCTGCTCGCGGTTGAGGACCTGGATCCACAGCAGCCCGTTGCGCACCCAGCCGAAGCGCGGGATGTAGCCGCCGTCCTCGAGGTTCAAATCGATCCAGGAAACGTCGCCGCCCTGGGCGCTCACCACGCCCACACGCACGGCCGGCAGCGGGTCGCCGGCTTTGGGATATTTCTGCAGGTCGGCGGTGGCGTGGGTGGTGAGGAAGTCGGTGATGGGATAGGTGGGAACGGAGCGTTCGTCCATCTGGAGAAAGGCGATCTGCGAACCGTCGGGCGACCAGAAAAAATTGCTGCGCACGTCCAGCTCTTCCGCGTACACCCAGTCCACTTCGCCGTTCAGGATTTCTTCGTTGGACCCGGAAGTGAGCTGTTTTTCCTTGCCCCGGGCCAGGTCCAGCACGCACAGGTTGTGATTGCGGACGTAGGCGATGCGGGCGCCGTCGGGAGAAAACCTGGGATCGCGGATGCTGTCGCCGGTGGCGCTCAACTGGACGGCGGTACCGGTGTCGAAGCGGTGCAGCCACAACTGGCCCCCAGCCTCGAACAGAAGCTCCTTCGACCCCGGCGACCAGTGATACCCAGCCACGGAGTAGCGGGCGCGGCGCTCGCGTTCGCGTTCATTCTCCACCCGCGACGGGGCCAGCATCACCAGCTTGTCGGCGGAGAGCAGACGCTCCAGCTTGCCGCTGGCCGCATCCACCGACCAAAACTCATCGCGCCCGCTGGTTTCGTCGCGCAGCAGGAAGGTGGCGCGGCGGCCGTCGGGGCTCCACTGAATGGTCGAGGGCGGCACTCCTGTGAGCCCGCCTTCGGCAAAGATGGCCTCCAGAGTGAGATCGCGCGGCGCCGGCTGAGCCGCCAGCGAGGCTGGCAGAACCAGCGCAAGGAACATCAGGGCGAAGCGGGCGAGCTTCAAAAAGCATGTCTCCTTCCGTAAGTCGGTTCGGCGCGGCTTGCCCGCCGTCGCCGGAGGCGAACTTGTGAGTGTACATCGGCCAAATTGTCGGGGGGAAACCGCGGCGGGCCGCGGGCCGCGGTGCTACAATGGCGGCCACAGAAGGCTCCTTCACCCTCGGCCGGACCCTTATGAATCCCGACTTGGAAAAACTGATTTCCCTGCAAGAGGCCGACTTGGAAACCGCCCGCGTGAAGAACGAGATTGCCGCCCTGCCCCGGCGCGTGACTGTGATCGAGCAGGAACCAAGCCCAAACGAGGCGCTCCACCCGAGTACGCGCCTCAAGCGGGCAGAAGAATCGGTGGCCGAGGGCAGTTCCTCGGCGGTCTAACTGAAGGGCAGGTTCCGGTGGAGCGGCCGCCTACCGTGCGAGGAGTCGATGCTATGTCATCCCGCCGCTTCCTTGGGGTCGCCTTTGGGGTTGTGCTGAGTGCGACCTGGCTGTTGGCCCAGGTTTCCGACTCGCGCCGCCAGGCGCAGACCCGGCTCAAAGTCCTTGTTTCCTACGAGACTGGCCGGCCCGCCCACCGGCTGCTCCGCGTCCAGCTGTTAACCATTACGGAGGGAACTTTGGGAGAGGGTTACACCAACGATGAAGGCTGGGTCGAATTCTCTAACGTGGCCCCGGGCAGCTATCACCTTCGCATCAGCGGATTAGGAGTTGTGGAGACAACCACTAGCGGCTTCAGCGTCGAGGAGAGGTCGGTCACGCAGATAGAGATGGTGCAGGTCAAGACCTCGGAAGAGTCGCCCCAGGCGGCGCCAGGGTCGGCGCCTGTAGTTGCCGCGGCCGACTTAGGCATTCCCGGGAACGCCAGTAAGGAGTACACCAGAGGCGCCGAGGCCTTGCGCGCGGGGAAGTTGGGGGAGGCCCGTTCCAGGCTGGAAAAAGCCATCGCTTTGTATCCCCAATACGCCATGGCACACAACGACTTGGGCGTAGCTTTAATGAACGCAGGGGAGCGCGATAAAGGTCGGGCAGCCTTCGAGAAGGCAATCGAACTGAACCCCAGCTCCGCTCGCCCCTACCGCAACCTGGCGATGTTGTTGCTGCAAGCCAAGCGCCATGAAGAGGCAGGGCGCTTGCTGGAGAAGAGCCTGGGGTTGGAACCACTCAACCCACAGGGTCTCGCCCTCCTTGCCCATCAGCAGTTCGTCACGGGCAAGATGGAGGAGGCCGTGGTTACAGCGCGGAAGCTTCATTCCGTCTCCCATCAGGACTTTGCCGTGGTCCACTTGATCGCGGCCCGTGCCCTGGAGTCACGCCAGCTGGGGGAGGAGGCTGCGGCCGAGTATCGGATTTTTCTCCAGGAAGCCCCGAACAGCCCCAGCGCGGCGACGGCCCGGGACGCCCTGAAGAGACTGACGGCCAGAGCCAACTGAAGAGCGCCTCCGCCCAACCCTTCGCTGCGAACGGTACTCCCTTCGGATACGCCGAGCTGCCCCCGGAGCGCGACCGCGTGGGGCAGTGCTACAATGGCGGCCACAGAAGGCTCCTTCACCCTCGGCCGGACCCCTATGAATCCCGACCTGGAAAAACTGATTTCCCTGCAAGAGGCCGACTTGGAAACCGCCCGCCTGAAAGGGGAAATCGCCGCCCTACCGCGGCGAGTGGCGGTGATTGAGGAAAAACTTGCGGGAACCCGCTCCCGCATCGAAAAAGCCAAGGAAGCCCTGGCGGCCGACCAGCGGAATCGCCGCCGCCTGGAAACCGAGATCCAGGCACAGCAGGAGAAAATCTCCAAGTACCGCGACCAGTCGCTGGCGGTGAAGACCAACGAACAGTACCGCGCGTTGATGCATGAAGTCGAATTCGCCCAGAAGGAAGTCCGCTCCTGCGAAGACAAGATGCTCGAGGCCATGGTGGACGCGGAGTCGCAGGAAGCGCAATTGAAGGCGGCAGAAGCCGAGCTGAACGAAGAAACCGCCGAGATCGAGAGCGAAAAGGCGGAGGCGCGGACGCGCACCGAGGAAGACGAGCGCCAGCTTGCGGAATGGGACGCGAAACGCAATGCGCTGCGCGTGGGAATCAGCGCCGACGTGGTGGAGCGCTATGACCGCGTGCTGGCTCATCGCAAGGACTCGGCCCTGGCCGAAGCGCGCGCCCACCAATGCGGCGCCTGCCACGTGGTTCTGCGCCCGCAGACCTACGCTGAAATCCGCACCAATGAAAAGATCATGCTCTGCGACTCCTGCAGCCGGATCCTGTACTACGATCCGTCGCACGAACCGCCCCCGGAAGCGCCGGCGCGGCCGAAAACCAAGCGGCGCACAGCCCTAGCGGACGAGCTTGAGACGGGCGTGGAAGAGCCGGTGGCCGAGGCTGGATCCTCGGCGGGGTAACGCGCAAGGCCGGATTCGAGATCCGGCGGCTCTGCCGGGAGGTGGGAAATGGTTCGCCGAGTGTGCACCCTGTTGGCCCTGCTCGTGGTGGCTAGCCTTCCGGCATGGCCACAGGCCAGTGGCCCCGCCGAGATCAAGGTTCGGGTAAGTACCACCGACGAACGTCCCGCTCCCAAACACCTGCGCGTTGAACTGGTGACCAGCTCGGAGTTGTACATCTCCTCCTCGTTTACCGATGACGAGGGTCATGCGGAGTTTTCCGCGCGCCCCGGCAATTACCGGATTCGCGTCAGCGGCATTGTGATCGAGGAGGCGGTTACGCCGGTGTTCACCATCTACCGCGGCGATTCCACTTCGTTTCAGCATGTCCGCGTAACGTTGAAGGGCGAGGCCGAGGCCGTTGCCAAGACCAACGCGGCCACCATCTCGCAGAGCAGCTTGAACATCCCCTCCAAGGCGAAGAAGGAGTACGAAAAGGCCGGAAAGGCCATGCAGGAAAGCAACTGGGCCGAGGCCAAATCGCGGCTGGAACAAGCCATCGTGCTGTATCCGCAGTTTGCCGCCGCCCATAACGACCTAGGCGTCGTTTTCATGAGAACGGGTGACAAGCCCAAAGGGCACGCGGCCTTCGAAAAAGCCGTGCAGATCGACCCCCATTACGGCCCCGCCTGCCGCAACCTGGCGATCATGAATTTCACCGAGGGCAACCCGGCGGAAGCTCTCACCTGGGCGGAGAAAGCCCTGGCCGCCGATCCGCTCGATCCTCAAGCCTTGCTGCTGCTGGCGCAAATGCATTTGCAATCGGGAAAAATGAAGGAGGCCGCCGTCCAGGCCCGCAAAGTCCATGATGCGCCCCACGAAGCCTATGCCGTGGCCCACTTGATCGCCGCCCGGGCCCTGGAAGCGCGCAATCTAGCCGAGGAGGCCGCGGCCGAGTACAAGCTGTTCCTCCAGGAAGCCCCCAACAGCCCCAGCGCTCCCAAGGCCCGTGACGCCTTGCAGAAACTGACGGCCAAAGCCAACTGAAGGGCGCGCCCGCCAACCCGTCGGTCGTGCTCAGCGCGCGAGGCGCGGAACGCCTGCGCCAGGGGCACGTCTGGGTCTACCGCTCGGACCTGAAATCCACTCCTGCGGCGCCGCCGGGGGCGCTGGTGGCGGTGAAAGATCCGCGCGGACGCCTGCTGGGCACGGCCTTCTACAGCAGCGCCTCACAAATCGCGCTGCGCCTGATCTCGTCCGCTGCGGTCGAACCGAACGAACTGCCCGGGCTGCTGCAGGAGCGCATCGCGGCCGCGATTGCCTATCGCAAGCAGATGGTGCGCGACAGCGACGCTTGCCGCCTCATCTTCAGCGAAGCCGATTCCCTGCCCGGCCTCATCGCCGATCAGTACAACGACATCGTGTGTTTCCAGGTGCTGACCCAGGGCATGGATCAGCCGCAAGTGCGCGAAACCGTGGTCGCGGCGCTGCAGGAAGAGGTCCGGCCTGCCGCCATCATCGAGCGCGTCGAGCCTCGCGTCCGCGAACTGGAGCAATTGCCGGCGTCGCAATCCGGACTGGTCCAGGGCAACACCACCCGCACCGTCTACACGCTCAATGGCCTGCGGTTTCACTATGACGCACTGGGCGGACAGAAGACCGGGGCCTTTCTCGACCAACGCGAAAACTACGCCGCCGCTGCGCAGTACGCGCACGGCCAGGCGCTGGACGTGTTCTGCTACCAGGGCGGGTTTGCCCTGCACCTGGCGCGGGTCTGCTCACAGGTTACCGCCGTGGACATTTCGCGGCCCGCCCTGGAAACCGCCGAGCAGAACGCCGATCTCAATGCCGACGCGCTACGCGGCCGCGAGATCGAGTGGATTGAGGCCAACGCTTTCGACCTGCTGCGCGACTATGCCGATGCCAACCGTCAGTACGACACCGTGGTCCTCGATCCGCCACCCTTCGCACGATCCAAGCGCACGCTTCCGGCGGCGCTCCGCGGATACAAGGAGCTCAATCTTAGAGCTCTGAAGATGCTGCGCCCGGGCGGCATCCTGGTGACCTGCTCCTGCTCCTATCACGTCAGCGACGGTGACTTCATCGAAATGCTGGCCTCCGCCGCACGCGACGCTCATCGCCGCGTTCGCCTCCTGGAGAAACGCGGCCAGGCGAAGGACCATCCGGTGGTGCTCTCCATCCCGGAGACAGGCTATCTCAAGTGCCTAATAGCATACGTAAGCAATTGAAAAATAAGCACTAATTGCTATTGATAATAATAGACTAAGATTTTATTATTGTGATATACTAATGCAGTCGCAGGTCAAACTCGAACTGATTAGTGGCCTTCGGCGAGCATAAATTCCTGGGCTTCCCAGGAGGAAGAACTTGAGGAGGAGTTGCCATGACATTGCTTACCCGTTGGGAACCAACTCGGGAGTACACCAACCTGCAGAACCAGATGAACCGGCTGTTGGCGGGACTGGGGCCCGCCAGTGACGACCTGATGTCCACGGGGTTCGTGCCCGCGGTGGACATTTACGAGGACGAGCACGCCATCACCCTGAAGGTGGAGGTGCCCGGCATCGAGGAGAAGGACATTGACGTCCTGCTCGAGAACCAAACCCTCACTCTGCGCGGCGAGCGCAAGTTCGAGAAGGAGGAGAAGGAGGAAAACTTCCACCGCATCGAGCGACGCTACGGCTCGTTCACCCGCAGCTTCACGCTGCCCAACACCGTGGACACCGAGAACGTGAAGGCGGAGTACGCGAACGGCGTGCTCAGCATCCGCCTGCCCAAGCGCGCCGAGGCCAAGCCCCGGCAGATCAAGGTAGGGGTGACCCAGAAGCCGACCAAGGCGGCCTGAGCCGCGTCTGGACAATCATGCGGGAGGCGCGGCGCAACTGCCGGCCTCCCGTTTTCTCTTTACGAGAGATTTCTGAGAGGAACCCATGAGCATCCGTTGGGACAAATTGACGCTGAAAGCGCAGGAAGCGGTGCAGCAGGCGACCGAATTGGCGGCGCAGCACGGCAATCCGGAGCTGGCGCCCATTCATCTTCTGGCCGCCCTGGCCGCCGACCGCGAGGGCATCGTGGTCCCGGTGCTGGCCAAGATCGGCGTGAACCCGGAGGGCGTGCGGCAAGACGCGCAGCGCGCGGTGGAGCGCCTGCCCAAGGTGTCGGGCTCAGGCGCGCGCCAGGCCCATCTCTCCGATGCCCTCCTCCAGGCCATCGAGCGCAGCTTCCAGGAAGCGGCGGACTTCAAGGACGAGTACATCTCCACCGAGCATCTCCTGCTGGCCCTGGCCGGGCTGGACGGGGATGAGGCCCAGGCCATCCTGGTGCGGCACGGGGCAGCGCGCGATGCCATCCTCAAGGCGCTGGCGGCGGTGCGCGGCTCGCAGAAGGTGACCGACCAGACGCCGGAAGCCAAGTATCAGGCGCTGGAGCGCTACGCCCGCGACCTCACCGACCTGGCGCGGCGCGGCAAGCTCGATCCGGTGATCGGGCGCGACG
>CAZXVY010000049.1:7087-12487 GCA_964644115.1 uncultured Terriglobales bacterium | reverse complement strand
TCCTCGATGCCGAAGGTCACGCGCTCGCCGGGATTCATAGCGGCCACGCGGCGGGCCAGGTCTTCGTACATGTAACTGAGCAGGATGCCGCGTGGGCTCTCCTCACCGTAGGCCGGACTCCAGATTTCCATGGGATGGTCGGCGATGGCGAATCCGTTGAGGCCATCCGCTTCCCAGAAGCGGGTGCGAGTTTGCAGGTAGACGCGCGAGACGGAGAAGTAGGAGAGCTGGTCAATGGCGCGCTGTTTTTCCGCAGAGAAGCGGGGCGCGAGTTCCAGACGCCGCAACACAGTGAAGGGAAGAGTGATGATCATCAGGTCGGCGGAGAGGGTGTGGTTCGCGCCCATCTGCTGGAAGACGGCGCGCACGCCCTGGTCGTCGTGCTCGATACGCACCACCGCCGCGCCGTAACGGATGTTCTCCGAAAGTTCGTCGGCGATGGCGCGGGGCAGCAGATCGTTGCCGCCGCGGATCTTGAACATCTTGTGGACTTCGTGGCTGGCGGCGTCGCGCAGGAAGTCGAGCGCCGAGCTGTGCTCGAAGCCGAAGGAGAAATAGCGGACGGCGTCCGGCGATGCGCCCTGGCGGCGCAGATATTCGTCCAGGCGCATTTCGCCGTAGGGCAGTACTTCGAGGGACGGCCACTGCTCAGGCGGCACGCCCCACACCTTGCGCAGCAGCGGCAGGTAGTACTTCTCCTTCATGCCCTGGAAGCCCAGCTTGCGCTCTTCGGGTGTGAGGTTGAGCGGGACCTGGGCCATCTCGATATCGCGGCCGCGGGGCACGCGGATGCGCTTGCCGCGCTGATACTCGATGTCGGCCAGGGTGGTGGGATAGAAAGCGTCGAGCTGAAGGCCGAACATCTTCACCCACTCCAGGGTGATGGCGTGGGTGTCGGGGATGCGGCCGGCGCCGGCTTCGGCGTAGAGGCCGTCGGAAAAGGGCTCGCGCAGGGTGCGCACGCGGCCGCCGGGAATCATCTGGGCCTCGAGGATGGTGACATCGTGGCGGGCGTCGACGAGCTGATAGCCTGCCGCCAAGCCCGCGAGTCCTGCGCCCAAGATTAAGACCTTCTTTGCCGGGCCGCGGCGCTCAAGCTGCTCGCGCTGTGCTTGCCAGGCCAGCGAGGGCAAGCCGGCGGCGGCCAGCGCACTGAGCTGAAGGAATTGTCTGCGATCCATGCTGCGATTCACCCTCTCCACACTGGCACGAGGTTCCCATACGAGCGGGCCAGGTCACGCGCTTCCACGCGGGCCGCTTGCAAATCCGGCGCCGGCGCGCCGGCCTGGGCGGGAGCATCGGCGTGGTTCACTTCCCGGGCGGCGCGCAGTCCGGACTCGATGGCGCCCTGCATCCAGCCATTCCACGGGGAGGTGTGCTCGCCGGCGAAATGGATGCGTCCTTCCGCAGGGGCAGTGTGAGGGACCAGGCTTATCACTTGTCCGGGCGCAGGGAAGGCCGCGGCGCCGCGTGCCCAAGGGTCGTTCTCCCAGACCTTGGTGGCGCCTCCTTCAAAGTTCTCCTGCAGCCCGGGTAGGACCTTCTCGAAGTGACGCCGGATGAAGCGGATGCGATGGGCGTCGTCGGGCATCCTTGTGATTTCGCGGCCCTGATCTCCGAGCATGTAGGAAAGCAGGATGCCGCGCGGGCCGGGCTGGTCGTGCGTGGGATGCCAGATCTGTTCCGGCAGGTCGCTGGCGCCGAAGCCGTTCAGCCCTTCGCGCTCCCAGTAGCGGGTGCGGGTCTGCAGAAAGACACGCGCGACGGGTTCGTAATACAGCTCACGCACTGCGCGCTGTTTCTTCGGGGAGAACGGCGGGCTTACCTCAATGTGCCGCAGCACACTGAAGGGGATGGTGCAGATGAGGTGCGGGGCTTCCAGGCTTTCACGCGAGCCGCCGCGCTCGAAGATCACGCGTACGCGGTCTGCCTGCTGCTCGATGCGGAGCACGCGCGCGCCATAGTGGATCTTCTCGGCAAGCCGCGCGGCGAAAGCCTTGGGCAGGCGGTCGGTTCCTCCGCGGATCTTGAGAAACGTCCTCATGGTCTGGAGCAGGGCCATCTGGCGCAGGAACCACAGCGCCGAAGGCCTGGTTTCTCCCGGACGCTGGAAGGCAAAACTAAGAAAGGCGGCCACTTCCGCCGACGCACCTTTCTGGTGAATCATCTGGCTCAAGGTCATGGTGTCGTAGCGGCTGGCCGGGGAAGAAGAAAGATCAAGCGACTCGGGATTGCGCAGCTCGGCGAGCGCCGGACCGTAGTACTTGCCGAAGAGGCCGCCGCCGCCCAGCTTGAGTTCTTCCTCCGTAAAACGAAACGGCATCTTTGCCAGGTCCGGCGCCTGGCCCGCGGGCACAGCGACGCGCTTGCCGCGGGCGTACACGAAGGTCGACTGTTGCGTGGGGAAAAACGGGTCGAGCTCCAGGCCAAACTGCTTGGCGTACTTGAGAGTAAGGTGATGCGTGTCGGGGATGCGGGCGGGCCCGGCTTCGGCAAACAGGCCGTCAGGAAAAGGCTCGCGTACCGTCTGGACGCGCCCTCCAGCGCGCACTTGCCCTTCGAGGATGGTGACGTCGTGACCAGCGCGCGTCAACTCGTAGCCGGCGCTGAGACCGGCCAATCCCGCACCAAGGATCAAGATCTTCTTCGACGGGCCACGGCGCTCGATTTCAGTTTTCGGTTCGTCCCAGCCGAAAGCAGGTCGTGCAGCCAGGGCGGCGGCAGCCAGCGCGCTGAGTTGAAGGAAATCTCTGCGGTCCATGCTGCGGCTTATCCTCTCACACTGACAACGAGATTCGAAAAAGCGCGGGCGAGGTCGCCCGCTTCCACACCAGGGGACCCGCTCCGATTGTAGACCGCGAGCAGCGGGCTGTATTCTATCGGTGAGATGGAGATCCGCGTACTGTTTTTCGGCCAGCTCAAAGACCTCACCGGGCGGGCGAGCGATGCGCTCACCCTGCCTGAAGGGGCGACGCTGGCTGACCTGCTGGCGCACTACGAGAGCGGCTTTCCGCGGCTGAAGGCGCTGCTGCCGGCGGTGGCGCTGTCCATCAACCAGGAGTACGCGCCTCCGGACTCCGCGTTGCGCGACCAGGATGAGGTAGCGCTGCTGCCTCCGGTAAGCGGCGGGGCGACGGTACCCAGTCCGGGACGCGCCAGCATCGTGCGCGGGGAGATTCCAACACCCCGCCTGGTTGCCGCCATCAAGCATCCGGAAGATGGAGCGGTCGCGGTGTTCGAGGGCATTGTGCGCGATCACACGCGCGGCCGTCGAACGCTCTATCTGGATTACGAAGCTTACGAGCCCATGGCGCTGCAGAAAATGGAGGACCTGGCAGCGGAGGCACTGGGCAAATTCCCCGTCCGCGAGGTGGCGCTTGTGCACCGTCTTGGACGCCTGGAGATCGGCGAGACCAGCGTGCTGATTGTGGTGGCGTCGGCGCATCGCGCCGCCGCTTTCGACGCCTGCCGCTGGCTCATCGACACCCTGAAGAAAACCGTCCCCATCTGGAAGAAGGAGTACTTTGAAGACGGCGCGGTCTGGGCTGACGGCGAGCCTTTTCCCGCCGAAATTCCTACGGCGGCGCGCGCGGCAGCCCTGCGCGACGCATCCAAGTAGCCGTGTTTTCCATGAGAACCCTGGCCCTATGGGCAGCGCTGTTTGCGGCTTTTGCTCTGCCAGCTTCCCCGCAGGAGGCTCCGGCAAAGGCGCAGCAGGAGACCGACGTCGACAAGGACTCCACCATCAAGGTGGAGGTGAAGCTGGTGAACGTCTTCGTCACCGTGACCGACCCGCAGGGTGCGCCGGTGGGCGGGCTGACGAAAGAAGACTTCGAAGTGGCCGAGGACGAACATCCGCAGAGCATCGCGGTGTTTGACCGCGAGTCGGAGCTGCCACTTTCCATCGTCCTGGCCATTGACACCAGCCTCTCCACGCGCAAGGACCTGAAGCTGGAACTGGAGTCGGCGCGGCGCTTTGTGCACTCCACGGTGCGCAAGAAGGACGCTGTCGCGCTCTACCAGTTCAGCGAAGTGGTTTCGGAGCTGGTGCCGTTCACTTCCGACCTGAAGCGCATTGACCGCGGCATTCAGCGGGCGCGGGTGGGCGCCGCCACCGCGCTCTACGACGCCATCTACCTGGGCGGGCAGGCGCTCTACGGCCGCCAGGGACGCAAGGTGATGGTGGTGATCACCGACGGCGCCGACACCTACAGCAGCGTGCGCTACGCCGAAGCGGTGCGCGCCGCGCAGATGTCGGAAGCGCTGGTGTACAGCATCATCATCGTGCCCATCACCTCCAGCGCGGGCCGCAACACCGGCGGCGAGCAGGCGCTGATTCATCTGGCGCAGGGAACGGGAGGGAAATACTTTTACGCGGGCACGCCCGCTGAACTGGATGAAGCCTTCGGGAAAGTGAGCGAGGAACTGCGCACCCAGTACCTGCTGGCGTATTATCCCCGGCAGCGGTTGGCCAAGTCCGAGTTCCGGCGGATCCAGGTGCGGGTAAAAAGTGAGGGGGCGCCCCCGCAGGGAAGTGACGGCGTGGGCGAAGCCGCTCCGCCGCGTTTCCAGGTGCGGCATCGCGCGGGCTACTACACCTCGAAACTGAGATAGCCCATGGCCGACAGCGTCTATCTCAACCTGTGGTTTCCCACCTTCACCGCGCAGGAAATGCTGCCGCGCGCGCTCACCGTGCTGCGGCAGTTTCCCTTTTCGAAGACTCTGCCGGGTGTGGGCTACCTGGCCGTACGAGCGCTGTCCTGGAGTGAACCGCTGGTCTGCTCGCAGACCTTCGAAGGGCGCGCCGATCCCGAAAGCGCGTTGCGGCTGGCCGGGGAATTTCTTCACGAGGACAACGGTTACGAGCTGGAAACCGCCTGGGACCTGTGGGTGCCGGGGGAACAGTACGACACCTGGGCCATGGAGCCGCGTCCGGTTCTGTTCCGGGTCCACGGGACGGAGTTCGAGGAGGGCACGTTCCGCCAGGACGGACACATCCAGGTGGACTTCGGGCCGGACAGGCCGTTTCTCTACGAAGGCCTGGAACTCACCGAGATCGGCCAGCAGCGCGTCCAGGCCAACCTGCACAAGCTGGTGAGCTTCAGCGCGGCGGTGGAGAAGAACTGCGGCATCAGCGGACGGGTACTGTGGTCGGAATCCGAGGAGAACCTGGCGGAGAAGCTAATCGAGCGGCTGCAAAGGGTGCAGTGACGAGATCTGCGATAGGTGATCGGGTGAACGGCAAGGTTAGTGCCGTCCCTACGGGACTCGTGCTGGCGATGCAGGCAACCCAGCGCTGAAGCGCTGGGCTACTGTACGTCGCGCCTACGGCGCTTGGCGTTGAAGAATCACTTGGTTCTACCCGCTTCGATCTTCAGCTTGTCCGACGCGGCTGCCTGG
>CAZXVY010000049.1:1333-7077 GCA_964644115.1 uncultured Terriglobales bacterium | reverse complement strand
AGTCGAGGCCCACCTGGTGGAAGAACTCCACCGACGACGGGTCGCCGCCGTGCTCGCCGCAGATGCCCACCTTGAGCTTGGGGCGGGTCTTGCGGCCGCGTTCGGTGGCGATGCGCACTAATTGCCCCACGCCCTCCTGGTCGAGCGCGGCAAACGGATCCTGCTTCAGGATGCCTTCGGAGATGTACGAGGGCAGGAACTTGTTGATGTCGTCGCGCGAGAAGCCGTAGGTGGTCTGGGTGAGGTCGTTGGTGCCAAAGGAGAAGAACTCCGCCTCTTTGGCGATTTCGTCGGCCACCAGCGCGGCCCGCGGCAGCTCGATCATGGTGCCGATCAGGTATTCCACGCGGCGCTCCTTTTGGGCAAAGACTTCCTCGGCCACGCGCCGGATGATGGCCTTCTGGTGGGCCATTTCCTTCAGCGTGCTCACCAGTGGAATCATGACTTCGGGGAAGACTTTCACCCCCTCCTTGGCGACCGCCACCGCGGCCTCAAAGATGGCGCGGGCCTGCATTTCGGAAATCTCGGGATAGCTGATGCCCAGGCGGCAGCCGCGGTGTCCGAGCATGGGATTGAGTTCGTGCAGTTCTTCCACGCGGCGCAACACGCTGCGCAGCCCGCGCAGTTTGGGCGAGCGCGGCTTGGTGATTTCGAGGGTTGCGATCTCGACCATAAGCTCTTCGCGGCGCGGCAAGAACTCATGCAGCGGCGGGTCGAGCAAGCGGATGGTGACGGGGAAGCCGTCCATGGCGCGGAAGACGCCGATGAAGTCGGCGCGCTGCATGGGCAGAAGTTTCTTGAGCGCCTGGGCGCGGTCACGCTGGTTGGCGGCAAGGATCATGGCGCGCATGTGGGCGATGCGGTCTTCGCCGAAGAACATGTGCTCGGTGCGGCACAGCCCGATGCCCTCGGCGCCGAAGGCGCGGGCCTTGATGGCGTCGCGGGGGACGTCGGCGTTGGCGCGCACGCGCAGGCGGCGGAAAGGCTCCGACCAGGACATCAGCTTTTGCAGGTCGGGATCGTCGGGCGAGGCTTCAAGCGTGGCCAGTTTGCCGTTGATCACGCGCCCGGTGGTGCCGTCGAGCGAAAGCCAGTCGCCTTCGCGCAGAACGATTCCCTTGACGCGCATTTCGCGGGCCTTCTCGTCCACTTCGATTTCGCCGGCTCCGGCCACGCAGCACTTGCCCATACCGCG
Source organism: uncultured Terriglobales bacterium (assembly GCA_964644115.1). Taxonomy (GTDB): domain Bacteria; phylum Acidobacteriota; class Terriglobia; order Terriglobales; family Acidobacteriaceae; genus CAZXVY01. Next base: position 5,882 of record CAZXVY010000049.1, on the reverse strand, counting down.
CGTGACCACGGCCGCGTGGCTGGTCATGCCGCCGCGGGAAGTCAGGATGCCGATGGCCACGTCCATGCCGTGAATGTCTTCGGGGGTGGTCTCGGCGCGCACCAGGATTACAGGATTCTTCTTGCCGTGTCCGGCTTTGACGACGGCGTCGTCGGCGGTGAAGACAATCTGCCCGACGGCCGCGCCCGGTGAGGCCGGGAGTCCCGTGGTGAGCACTTCGACCTTGCCCTTCTTCTCGTCCAGCCGGGGGACGAGAAAGTCGTAAAGCTGGTTGGGGTCCACGCGGAAGATGGCTTCCTCTTTGGTGATGAGGCCTTCCTCGACCATGTCCAGGGCGATGCGCACCGCGGCCAGGCCGGTGCGCTTGCCGTTGCGCGTCTGCAGCATGTAGAGCCGGCCGTCCTGGATGGTGAACTCGAAGTCCTGCAGGTCGCGGTAGTGGCGCTCCAGGCGGGTGGTGATTTCGCGGAGTTGGTTGTAGACCTCAGGCATGGACTTCTGGAGTTCCGAGATGTGTACCGGTGTGCGGGTACCGGCGACCACGTCCTCGCCCTGTGCGTTCATCAGCAATTCGCCGAAAAATTCCTTGGCGCCGGTGGCGGGATTGCGGGTGAAGCCCACGCCGGTGCCGGAAGTATCGCCCAGGTTGCCAAACACCATGGCCTGGACGTTCACGGCCGTGCCCAGGTCGTCGGCAATGCTGTTGATGCGGCGGTAAGTCTGGGCGCGCACGTTGTTCCAGGAGCGGAAGACGGCGTCGCGCGCCAGCAGCAGTTGTTCCTGCGGGTCCTGGGGAAACTCGCGCTTGGTGTGCTTCTGCACAACCTTCTTGTAGGCGGCGATGATCTCGCGCAGGGCCTTGGCGTCGAGATCGGTGTCGAGCTTGGTCTTGCGCTGCTTTTTCTTGGCATCGAAGACTTCATCGAAGGCGGGCTTGGGAATGTCGAGCACCACGTTGCCGAACATCTGGATGAGACGGCGGTAGGAGTCGGCGGCAAAGCGCGGGTTGCTGGAGCGGCGCGCCAGGGCCTCGACGCTGTGATCGTTGAGGCCAAGGTTGAGGATGGTGTCCATCATGCCGGGCATGGAAAACTTGGCGCCCGAGCGCACGCTCACCAGCAGCGGATTCTCGCCCGCGCCCAGCGCCTGCCCCTGGAGCTGCTCGAGGCGGCGCAGGGCGTCCTTCATCTGGCGGTCCACGGCCGGCGACACCGCGCCCGTGCGCATGTACTCGCGGCAGGCTTCGGTCTGGATGGTGAAGCCCGGAGGCACGGGCAGGCCGGCGTTGGTCATCTCGGCCAGGCCGGCGCCCTTGCCGCCCAGATCGTCCTTCATCTTGCCGTTGCCGTCGGCCTTGCCGGCGCCGAAGAAGTAGACGTACTGGGTGGCGGACTCTTTTGCAGACTGCGTTTCGGGAATCGTTTGAGTGCTCATTAGTTTTTAGCTCCTGGCTCCTAGCTTCTAGCTCTTGCCTTCGGTAACGATCTCGGAAAAGTCGGCAATCTTCGAGAACTGCAACAACAGTGTGTGCAGCAGTGCCAAGCGTCGGGCGCGGACGTCTGGTTCCTCTACCAAGACCATGACCTTGTCGAAAAACGCGTCAATTGGTCGCCTGAGCTTTGCCATCTCAGACAACGCGGAGGGATAGTCGCGATGGAGTACTAGGTGCTTGAACTCTGGCAGTACGGCCCAGACTGTGCCATGGAGCTCGGCTTCGGCAGTTTCCCCGGATGCCTCCTGGCTCAATCCCTCTGGCACCGCGTATCCTTTCTCACGTGCCTGCTCAAGGATGTTCCTAATCCGCTTGAACGCAATCGAGATGGACTCGAAATCCTCCGAACCGCGAACTGCGGCAACGGCCTGTGCGCGTGCCAGAACATCGACGACATCGTCGTAGCCAGCACCCGCTTTCATCACAGCGTGGACGAGGTCATAGGAGAATCCCCGGACATCCCGCAAATAGAACTGAAGCCTGTCATAGAAGAAGGTACGCACAGCAGTTTCGAACTCATCGACTGCCATGAAGCGGGGCGCAACCGCCGAACTCTTGTACCCATTGAAGGCCGTCAGGAGCGTTACTGTCACGCTCAAACGCAACCCTGTCTCGGCCAGGGTCTTGATGATGCCGTTGCCGGCTCTTCGCAGGGCGAACGGATCCTTGGAACCTGTGGGTTGCAGGCCCAGCGCAAACATTCCGGCAATGCTGTCCGCCTTGTCGGCGATGGAGAGCACTGCGCCTTCGATGGTGCGGGGAACGGAATCCTCCATGGATTCCGGCTTGTAATGGTCGTAAATCGCGTCGGCGACTTCCGGTGCATGCCCCTGAGCACGGGCGTAGAGGCCGCCAACGACTCCCTGAAGCTCTGTGAATTCCTTGACGAGTTCAGTGGTGATATCCGCCTTGCAAAGCCCCGCAGCCTCATTAACAGCGTTGCGATTGATCCCAGGATGAGTACCTGAAACATCAGCAGCAAGCCGATTGGCCAGGGCCGCGACGCGTTCCGTCTTCTGATAGTAGCTGCCCAGGTCCTTTTGGAAGGTCACCGCTTTCAGCAGTTCGACGCGGTCGCGCAGGCCGCGCTTCTGGTCGGCTTCCCAGAAGAAGCGGGCGTCGGCAAAGCGGGCGCGCAGCACGCGCTCGTGTCCGTGGCGGATGGCGCCGTCAGGATCGGAATCGGTGTTGAGCACGGCGAGGAAGTGAGGGGCGAGCTTTCCGTCCGCGCTCTCGACGGCGAAGTATTTCTGGTGGTCGCGCATCACTGTGACCAGGACTTCCTCGGGAAGAGCGAGAAACTCGCGGTCGAAGTTGCCCAGGAGCGCGGAAGGGAACTCGGTTAGGTTGACCACGGTGGAGAGCAAGGCGGCGTCTTCGCGCCAACGCGCTCCGGGAACGGCGCGGGTGGCGGCGTCGAGGGCCTTGCGGATGCGCTGCTCGCGCGCCGCGCGGGAAGCTACGACGCCGGCTTTGTCCAGCGCTTCGGCGTAAGCGGCGGGCGACGGGATCTCGACCGGCCCGCTGGAAATTGTGCGGTGCCCCAGGGAGGTGGAAGTAGCCCGCACGCCTCCCAGCTCCATGGGAATTACCTGGCCATCGAGCATGGCCACCAGCCAGCGCACCGGGCGCACGAAGCGCTCGGCCGCCTTGCCGCGCCAGTACATGGTCTTGGGCCAGTGAAGGCGCAGGACCTCGGCGGGCAGCTTTTCAGCCAAGACTTCGGCGGCAGTGCGGCCTTTGCGGGTGACGTGCGCGGCAAGGTATTCGCCCTTCGGGGTGGTGATCTTATCCAGTCGCGAAGGATCGAGTGAAACCTTGCGGGCGAAGGCCTCAGCCGCGGGCGTGGGCTTGCCGTCTTTGAAGGCGACCTTGGTGGAAGGCCCGAGTACCTGTTCTTCGAGATCAGGCTGCGAGGCGCGAATTGCCCGGGCCAGCACCGCCAGGCGGCGCGGCGTGGAGAAGATCTCAACCTCAGGCTTCTCCGTCAGGCGTTCGGCTACCAGCAACTCGGCCACACGGCGGCCCAGATCCCCAGCGCCGGAGTCCAGCATGCGCGCCGGGATTTCTTCGCAGCCGAGTTCGAACAGGAAGTCAGGCATCATTAGTACCTAGTAGCCAGTACCCAGTACCCAGTCCACATCAGTCTCTTCGACCAGCAATGGCAACCTGCAATTGCTCAAGCAACTTGTTGCTCCAGATACGCCCGTGCCACGCCCACGGCCAGGTTGCGGATGCGGGCGATGACGCCTACGCGCTCGGTCACTGAGATGGCGCCGCGCGCATCCAGGATGTTGAACAGGTGTGAGCACTTCAGGCAGAGGTCGAACGCGCTCAGGACGGGAAAGCGCTCAGCGTCGGCGCTGCGCTTGCCGTCGGCAGGCTTGCCGTCGTTTGGTTTGGCGGCGCCAGCCGTGCCGGCACCGGGCTTGCGGTCGCCGGACTCAGCCGCGCAGGCCTCCAGCAGGGCCTTACACTCAGCCTCGTAGAGCCGCAGATGCTCCCAGGTTTTCTCCACATCGGCGCGGTCGAAGTTGTACACGGAAAATTGCAATTCCTCGGCGTGGCGGACGTCGCGATACTTCACGCCCGGTGCCCAGACGATGTCGTACACGCTCTCTACATCCTGAAGAAACGCCGCGATGCGCTCCAGGCCGTAGGTCAGTTCGGCGGAAATGGGGTCGAGGTCCTGTCCGCCGCACTGCTGGAAGTAGGTGAACTGGGTGATCTCGAGGCCGTCGAGCATCACCTGCCAGCCGATGCCCCAGGCGCCCAGCGTGGGCGACTCCCAGTTGTCTTCCTCGAACTTGATGTCGTGGCGGCGCAGGTCAATGCCAATCGCGGCCAGCGATTCCAGGTAAAGCTCCTGCACGTTGTCCGGCGGCGGCTTCAGGATCACCTGGAGCTGGGTGTGCTTGTAGAGACGGTTAGGATTGTCGCCGTAGCGGCCGTCGGCGGGCCGTCGCGAAGGCTGAATGTAAGCGACGCGATAGGGCTTGGGCCCGAGTACGCGCAGAAACGTCTCCGGCGCCATGGTGCCGGCGCCGACCTCGAGGT
>CAZXVY010000049.1:0-1323 GCA_964644115.1 uncultured Terriglobales bacterium | reverse complement strand
CCGCCCAAAATTGCTGGAGGCGGAAGATGAGGTCCTGGAAGGTGGGCGGGTTGGTGCTTGAGTTGGACAATCAGGTGCTCTCGGATTCCGGCACTTGGCAGTTAGCATTTGGCATTTGGTCGCGCAGCCAAGTGCCAAATGCTAAGTGCCAAGTGCTAAGTGCTAAGTGCCAATTGCCAAGTGCTGCGTTACTCCAGCTTTTCCAGCATCGCCGCCGTGACCAGCTTTTTCTCCACGTGGCGCTCGATGCGTTGCGCCAGAAAGCGGCGCAGCTCGGCGGCGCGTTCCCGAGGCCAGGGCGGGCCGGTCCACGACTCCAGCGGCGCGCGCCACATTTCCGCAGCCAGCGCGCGCGATTCCGCCGTCATCTCCCGCGAGGCCAGACGCTTGTCGCGGCTGCACATCAGCCCGTCAGCCAGGGGATGAAAGTACGCCCGGCTGCCGTTCAACGCGGCGCCGCACTTCACGCAGGCGCGCAGGTCGGGCAGCAGGCCCATCAGCCGCACCATCCACAGATCGAAGTACGTGAGCGGCATCCAGATGGCGCCTGCCCGCAACTGCCCCAGCACCGAAACCGCCAGGCGAAAGACAGGGTCGGCAGCCTCACGCTCCGGCAGCAACTCGTCCAGCACCTCGGCCACGTAGCCCAGCGCCACCGCCCGCGGATAATCCACTTCCGTGGCCAGCGGCGAGGCGAGCACCTCGCAGGAATCCACGCGCGCCAGGTCGCGTCCTTCGCGGTCCTCGTAATACAGGCGGACCAGGGTGAGCGGTTCCAGCGCCCCGCCAAAGCGCCGCCGCGACTTCTTGGCGGCGCGCGCCACTCCCTTTACCTTGCCCTCGGCGCGGGTGAAAAACGTTACCAGCAGATCGGCCTCGCGCAGCGGATAACTGCGCAGCACGATCGCCTCCGACTGCTTCAAAGCCACAGTGAGCGATTGTAACGGACGGGAAGCGAAGATGGAAAACGGACGGGGAGAAGGGTGGTGAGAAATTGATGATTGACGATTGCCGATTGACGATTGAAACGCTTCTACACCGCGACACTGAGCATAGAAGCTAGCCACGAAGGACACGAGGCGCACGAAGGCTAGCCTCAAGCCTTCGTGTTTACCTTTGTGACCTTTGGGGTTGGCTTGGGTTTTTGGCATCGAAGTCCACGAAAATCACCGAAAGAAAAACGCGCAGCCGCCGCGAGGCAGGCTGCGCGAAATCTAGGAGGAGGCGCGGCTAGCGCCCGAAGTAAGCGGCGTTCTTGGCGGTGTAGTCTTTCCACTTCTCCGGCAGGTCGTCGAGGGCGAAGATGGCCGACACCGGGCACAC
>CAZXVY010000048.1:0-12510 GCA_964644115.1 uncultured Terriglobales bacterium | reverse complement strand
GAACGTGTAATAAAGGAGGATCTTGATGCAGTCGGCGCCCGCTTCCTTCAGGCGGCGCACCGACCAGTTGTCCAGCAGGTCGGGCAGGCGGCCGGGGCCGGTCTTGTCGTACCCGGTCTTTTCATACGCCAGCAGCAGCCCGGCATTTTTGGAGCGGCGTTTCGAGGCCGGCAGTCCCCACTCCGGATCGAGCAGGATAGCGCTGGCGTGGTTGGTGAGGACTTCCGTCACCAGCGACTTGAACTCTTCCATCATGGCGTCGGAAATGTCGCCGCCCTTTTCCTTGGCCAGGGCCTTTTGCAGCGAGCCGCGCTGGTCCATAGCCGCGGCCGCAATGACCCCGCGTTGATTGGATACGGCCTTCATGCCGGCAAGTTTTCCGGGCGTGAGCTTCATGGGAGCCTCCGTGCGGTCAGCAGCAACCGGGAATTTTATCATCTGGTTTCTGGTTTTTCGTTTCTCGTTGGGGATTCCGTAAGAGACGTAACTTGTTATGTCTCCAATGCCGAGACGTAGCAAGCTACGTCTCTACGAGAAACGAAAAACCGGAAACGAGAAACCAGAAACCTGACTGCATCACTGCCTCAAGAGCAGATTACTCAACACCGTTCTCTGTTTTGCGATGAGCGACTCGATGCCTTTGCCGGCCAGGGTCATCATCTTGTACAGCATGGCTTCCTCGAAGGGACGCTGTTCGGCCGTGGCCTGCACTTCGACGATGCGACGCGCGCCGGTCATGACGAAGTTCAGGTCCACCTCGGCGCGCGAGTCTTCCTCGTAGCTGAGGTCGAGCATCACTTCGCCGTCCACGATGCCCACGCTGGTGGCGGCGACGAAGTCCCGCAGCGGAGCGGCGCTCAGCGTCCCGGCTTCGACCAGTTTTTGCAGCGCCAGGCCCAGCGCAACGAAGGCGCCGGTGATGGCGGCGGTGCGCGTGCCGCCGTCGGCCTGGATCACGTCGCAGTCCACCCAGATGGTGCGTTCGCCCATGCGCTGCAGGTCGGTCACGGCGCGCAGCGAGCGCCCGATGAGCCGCTGGATCTCGTGCGTACGCCCGCCCTGGCGGCCTTTGCTGGCTTCCCGCGGAGTGCGGGTGAGGGTGGAGCGCGGGAGCATGGCGTACTCGGACGTGATCCAGCCCTTGCCGGTGTTGCGCAGAAACTGCGGCACGCTTTCTTCGATGGAGGCGGTGCAGATCACGCGCGTGTTGCCCACTTCGATGAGCACCGAGCCTTCGGCGGTGGAGATGAAGTCCGGAATGATGTTCACCGGACGCATCTGGTCGGGAGCGCGATTGTCGGAGCGATAAATCATCAGTTGGCAGTCGTTAGTCGGTAGTCGACAGCAAAGGCGGTCGCATTCTAGCAGGCGTGGTGGTCGCTGGTTGCGAGCCAAGAGCCAAAGAGTTGAAAAAGCCGAAGGCCAAGAGCTAAGAGCCAAGAGCTAAGGGCTAAGAGCTAAGGGCCAGCGACTAACGACCGCCCCTCGCCGGCGCCACTGCGTTCGCGGTGACGGGCACCGGCGTGATGTCCACGGGCACGTCCTTCAACTTGTCAATTGCGGCCTGCACTTCCGGGCGGACCACGCTCAGCCGCTCCAGCATCTTCTTCGCGCCCGCATAGTCGCCGGTGGCTTCGAGCATGAGCAGGTCGTGGTCCAGGTCGCGCACCGCCTGCTTGATCTTGTTCATGTCCACGGCGAAGGTGCCGTCGGGATGGAGAACGAACGCGCCGCGATCGCGCAGGTAGTTGAACTGCATGGCCATGCCACGGGCGTGCGCTGACTTCACCCCGAAGCGGAGGGTGCGGAACGCGGAAGCCAGATAGGTGGTGTAGAGGCGGCGCTCGGCGGCTTCGCCCTGTCCCAGGCCGTCGCCGAGCAGGCCCCTGTCCATCAGGTGCTGCAGCGCGAACAGTCCGGTGACGTCGGCTTTGGCTTCCTCGATCGAGCCGTGGTGCTCCTTGAGTTCCTGGCGAACGGAAGTTTCGCGCCCGCCGACCTTGATCTGCTGCGGGCCCAGGCCGTGCGTGATCTCGTGCGCCAGGATGTGGGTGAAGAAAGCGTCGAAGTCGAGATGCCGCTGGTCTTCCGCGGAGAGGACGACGCGCGAGATGGGCACTAGCGTCTTCTGGAACTTTGCCTGCTGAATGTTCTTCAGCAGGATGCGTTTGGAGCCCTTCTGCGCCACCACGCGTTCATCGTTGGGCAGGTTGTAGGCGGCGGTAGCCACGCCCTGGTTGCCGTCGCCCGCGGAAAAAACCTGGTTCACGACTACGATGGGCGCCAGCGTGCCCAGCTTCGCATTGCGGTGCTCGGAAGGGAGGGGAAGGTTGTCTTCAATGGATTGCAGGTGCTTGGCAAAGAACTTTAGTTTTTGCGTTTCTTTCTCGTCGCGCAGGCTCACATAAGCTTCGAAGCACGCCTTGTAGCCGAAGAGTTCGTCGTTGTAGGTTTCGTAGGGGCCGATGGTGACGTCGAGCGGCGAGTCCAGGTCCATCCAGGCCACATCGCTGTCGAAATAATCGTTGGAGAGAAAAGCGCCGGCCCGCAGCGTGAGGAATTTCTTCAGCGAGGCGTTGTCCGTGGCTGCTCCGGCTTGCCGGAGCAGGCGCGCAGCCTGCCGAAGGCGCGGGCCGTACTCCTTGCTGTAGGCAACCAGAACCAACTTGCCCGCAGCATCGCGCCGCACCACGGTGAAGAAGCCTTGCGCCCGGTTCTTTTCGATCGGAGAGAGGGAGTCCATCCACTTTTCCACCTCTTGCTTGCTCGCGTCCAGGGGGTAGAAGTTGCCGGCCGGCGGCCGGTGGCCGGGCACTCCGGCTACGAAAGCGCGGTGCTCATCCAGTTCCGACCACGGCCCTTTGTTGATCCAGAAGTAGCGCAGGCGCGTGCGGCCGAGCGGTGTGCGGTCCTGCTTCAGCTTGGCCCACAGCGCGTGGTTGCCGCTCCAGAGCTGCTCCAGTTGGATGTCGTCCATGAGGCGCGCCGCCTGGATCAGCTTGACCAGCGCTTTTTGGTCACCCGCCGAGAGCACCGACGTATCCACCTGCAGTTCGGTGGGGGCGAAGCGCGCTGCCATTTGTTCCAGCTCCGCCTGAGAGGGCAGGCCGGCATTCTGGGCGTAAAGAGTGAGGGAGAGAAGGACGAGAAGGACAGTGGCAAGTTTTTTCATGAGTGGAGATGGTACAGCATGGGCGATGTGCGATGTGTGATGTCTGATGTGCGATGTCTCGAACATCGCAGATCGCACATCACACTTCGCACATTATTATTCCAGGTCCACGTGCGTTACCCGTTCCACCTCGTGTCCGAGGAAGCGCTCGCCCAGGCGGCGGAATTTTTCCACCGAATCGGTGGCGAAGCACTCCAGGCGCGGGACGATGCGCCGTTCCTCGCCGGGGGAGGGAGGGGGCAGGGGCTGGATCGCCAGCTTCTGGGCCACGGCGGTGGCGGTAGACTCGGCCGAATCCACCAGGGTGACGGCAGGCGGGGCCAGGCGATGAAGCAGGCGCCGCAACAGCGGATAATGCGTGCAGCCCAGCAACAGAACGTCGGGCGCGGCCTTCCCGTCCCCAGCGCCGGCAAACGCTTCGTCGAGATAGATGCGCGCCACCTGCTCGGTTACCGGGTGTTCGATCCATCCTTCTTCAATCAGCGGCACCAGCAGCGGGCAAGCCTTCTCGCGGGCCGCCATATTGCGGGCGGCGAGCGCGTGCAGATAGGCGTGGCTGGCGATGGTGGCCTCCGTGGCGATGACCACTGCGCTGCGGGTTTGGCTTACCTCCGAGGCGCGGTCGGCCCCGGGCTCGATCACGCCCAGCACGGGGATGCTCACCGCCTCGCGGATGGCGTCGAGCGCCAGGGCGCTGGCGGTGTTGCAGGCGACCACCAGGAGTTCCGCTCCATGCTGCTCGAGAAAGCGCGCGCTGGAGGCGGCGTAGCGTCCCACCGTGGCGGCGGACTTGGCGCCATAGGGCAGCCGCGCGGTGTCGCCGAAGTAGAGGTAGTCGGCTTCCGGGAAGTGAGCTACCAGTTCCTTGAGCACGGTGAGTCCGCCCACGCCCGAGTCGAAGACGCCCAGGGTTGCGCGGCGGCTCATTGCACCCGCTCCACCATGTTGCGCACCTGGCGCACTTCGTAGACGGCCATCAGGTCGGCGTGTCCGGCGAGCGTGTCGCGTTCACGTCCATCCACCAGGATTTTCACCCGGGTGATGCCGGGATGATTCGCGGCCACGGTCTCCACCATCGAGGCCACGGTAAGCGACTCCACCAGAATGCCGGAGCGGTGGCCTTCGGCGAAGGCGGCGGTGGTATCAATCACCGCCAGGCCGCTGCCCACGAAGTAGACGTCGCGGACATCGGAGCCGGGGTCGAGGGGATGCGGCGAGGGCCGCTCCACATAGTGAGCTAGCAAAGCGCGCAGCACTTCGCGGTCGCGCGCTCCGGCTTCCTCCGGCAGAACCACGGTTTGGCTCTGCGAGCGAAGCACGCCTTCCTCGTCGTAGGCGATCACCAGGGTGGCGCTGCGCGGCGTGCCCGAAACCGGCGGCTTCACCGGCCGCGAAAAGGCGGCTTGCCGCGCCTGCTCCTCTTCCTGCTGCTGGATACGGTAGATATTCAGGCCCAGGATCGCCGCTCCCGCGAGCAGCAGGGCAAAAGCGATCTGCAGGTGGCGCGGGATCATGGCGTGGGCTCCAATTGCGCCCGCACCTGGGAGACGGCGGCGGCCACGGCGGCGGCCACCTGTTGCTGGTAATTGGGCGAGTTGATGGAGCGCACCTGGGCCGTGGGCGGCATCACTTCGACGGCAATGGCTGCCGCGGTGACGTTGTTCAGCGGGCGGATGGGCGCGGACAGCGACGCCGCCGCAATGCGGCGCCTGGCCAACTCCGCCGCCACCGCGCCGGAAAGAACGCGGCTGGCTTGCACATGCCCGGCCTGGGCCGTCTCCCAGGAAAGAAATGCGGATGCGTCCGGCTGGGCCGGGGCCAGAAGCGAGGTATAAATCCGCACCCCTCGCCCCAGCACGGCAGCGTGCAGCGTGATGTAGATGGTGGCCTGCGAAGTATTGCTGAGGACGGCGCGCTCGTCCATGCCGACGCCGGTGTCGTTCTCACGCACCATCAAGGTGGGCACGCCGCGAATTTGCAGTTCGTAGCGCAGACGGCGCGCCAGCGCCAGGGTGACGTCCTTCTCCGCCACCTCGTCACTGAGCGCGGCTCCGCGTTCCGCACCGCCGTGGCTGGCGTCGAGCACCACCAGGTAGCGCTGCCGGGCCACCGCAGGCGGAAGCCCGGGAGGGCCCTGGGGCGCCGCGGCCGCATCGGCCGGGGCCGGCTGGGCGGATGCATCCGCGGCTCCCTCGGGCGGTGTGGCCGGCGCAAGAGGCGGAGTGGAAGCCGACTGCGGCGCGGCCGGTGCCGCGGTGATCACCAGCGTCCGGCCGTCTTCCCGCGCCGCCGCCAGCAGCGGGGTCTCTCCCTGCAGGGTGATTTCGGCGATGCCGTCGGATTCGTGGAAGGTCGCGGACGCCACCGGGCCGCCCTCGAAGCGGAAGTTGGGCGTACCCGAAACCACCGGATCGCGCTGGAACACCATGCGCAGCGAGTTGCGTTCCGTGCTGATGGCCGGGCTGACGGCGCTGGTGAAGGTCAGGATGAGAGTGGGTGCTTCCGCGCGCACCACTTCCGCGGTAAAGCGGATGGCGGCGCCGCCCACGAAAATGCGGCGCGCAGACTCGTGGACATCCACGCGCGTATCCAGCAGGCGCCCCAGCACGCGGGGCAGCGACGAGGCAGGCACCAAGCCGCGTCCTTCCTCAATCAACAGGGGCTGGGAGAGTTCGACGCTCGCTCCGGCGATGCGGCTGCGAGTCTTGCCCTCCTCGAACTCCGCTTCCATCTTGCCCACGCTGGCCTTCCAGGAGCGGCCGTCGCGCTTCACCCGCAGCGGTCCCAGCGCGCCCATCACCTGGGCGAGGTCTACGTATTCGTGGCCGTTTCGGTCAAGAACCTGCACCGCAAGCATCTTGCCGGGAAAGTAGATGGAGATGCGCTTCCCCTGCCAGAAAAACGCAGGCGCCGGCGCCGTCAACAGGGCGGCGACGAGCCAGACGGTCATGGCGGTCGCGGCGCGCAGCCGGCGCGGAGGCGAGGGCAGGTGGCTAGTCGAGCGCATAAATGGCCATCCCGCTAAGCAGCTTGGGATAGAAATCGGTGGACTTCTGCGGCAGCACTTCGCCGGCGAAAGCGACGTCGCGGAGCTGGGGAATGGTCACCGGGTTCATGAGAAAGGCCACGTCGGCTCCATCGCGGACGCGGCGCATGGCCTCTTCCGGCTCCCGCAGGTAAGCGATGTGGCGCAGCGCGCGCACGGCTTCTTCGGTCACGCCCAGCACGCGCTCGATGAGCAGCTTGTGCAGCAGCACCACATCCAGCTTTCTCTGGCGCGGCGAGAGCTGGGGCAAGGCGATGTCCACGGCTTCCGGTCGTGCCCGCAAAAGAAAAGTTCCGCCCGACGTCACCGCTACCAAGGCGCTGCCCTCGGTGCCGGCGGCGGTCAGCAACGCCGTTACCTGGCCGGCTTCCATTGGGTCGGGACCGGCGCTGCTCACGTCGAACCACTCCCGGGCACTGCGCAGCAGGTCTTCAGTGTGGAACCGCTCCAGCCCGAAGAGCACGCGGTGGGTGGGCAGAATGACCAGGTCTTCGCTGTCCATGTTGACCAGGGTCATCATCACCATGTCCCAGGGAGCGTCCGGCTGCAACCCGTTGCTCTCGGCGCGGCGCTGATTGCGGTAAGCGATGGCGGTCTCGTAGCGATGATGGCCGTCGGCGATGAGCAGCTTCTTGTCTGCCAGGCAGCGCTGCACAAACTCGATGGTTGCCGGGTCCGCGACCTTCCACAAGCGGTGGCAGACTCCGTATTCGTCGGCCATTTCGGTTTGCGGCTCACCGGCTTGCTTCAATCCCGACAGCTTCGATTCCAGGGCGCGTTCCTGATCGCTGTACAGCATGAACAATTGCCCGAAGTGCGCGCGTGTCGCCTGTAGCAGGCTCAGCCGGTCAGCCTTGGGGCCGGAATGGGTCTGCTCGTGGCGGAAAACCACGCCCGCTTCATAGTCTTCGATGCGTCCCAGGGCGATGATGCCACTGCGCTCGCGCTCCGGCCCGCCGCCCGGAATCCGAAAGCGCTGGGAATAGACGTAGACCGACGGCTCCCGGTCCTCGACCAGCACCCCCTCCTGGCGCCAGTCGCGGAAGCAGGCGGCGGCGCGGGTGTAGAGGCTGGCGGCGGCGGAGTCGCCGGGCTTACTGCGCCCCAGCTCGATGCGGACCAGGTTCCAGGGGCTGGCGGCGTGGTATCTCCTGCATGGCGGGTGTGATCTTGTCGTAGGGCTGGGTGAGGACGTCGGCAGCGCGCACGCGGCTGGAGTGGTAGCGCCACGCGCGGAAAGGAGCAATCCTGGCCATAGTGAGTGCGACTTTTTCGATTGTAGCAAGCCCGCCCGGGTAACCTCGGAGAGGCGGCCGTCGTCTAACGGAAGGAAGGAAAGAACCCACGGCCCACGGGTGCTCTGTGCTTGCCATAATGTGCTAAGATTTTCCTCCCTGAGGAATGCCTGCATGGCCCGCGGCGCTTGCGGCGGGTGGAGTCGAGCCCGCTTTGTTCGAATTTGCGTGGTGACCGCGCCGGCTTGCAGCCGGAGTCCACTAGGGGTGCGCGCCTTCAGGCCGGCCCTTCTGTTGGTTTCTGCGCTTCTGCTGATGGCTGCGCCGGAGTCCGTTCTTGCGCAGGGCGGCGAAGTACACGTCACCCCCAGCAAGCTGCCCGAGCCGGCCACCGTACCCGCTCCCGGGAGCCCGTCGCTGAAGACCCAAGGGCGGCCCCTGAAGGTGGATGTGGACCTGGTGCTGGTGAACGTGACCATCACCGACCCGCTCAACCGCCTGGTCACCGGCCTGGAGAAGGAGCACTTCCTGGTCTACGAAGGCAATCAGGCACAGCAGATCCGGCATTTCTCCAGCGAAGATGCTCCCATTTCTCTGGGCGTGATCTTCGACCTCAGCGGCAGCATGGAGAGCAAGATCGAGCGGGCGCGCGAAGCGGTGGTGCAGTTCTTCAAGACCGCCAACGTGCACGACGAATTCTTCGTGGTCACCTTCGCGGACAAGCCGGAAGTGCTGGCCCAGTTCACGCAATCCATCGAGGACATCCAGGGCAAGCTGGTGTTGGCGCTGCCCCAGGGGCGCACGGCGCTGCTGGATGCCATCTACCTGGCGGTGAACCGCATGCGCGACGCCCGCCACAACAAGAAGGCGCTGCTCATCATTTCCGACGGCGGCGACAACCGCAGCCGCTACACGGAGTCGGAAATCAAGTCGCTGGTGCGGGAAGCCGACGTCCAGATCTATGCCATCGGGGTTTTCGACCTGTTCCCGGCGACGCCCGAAGAGAAGTCCGGGCCCGGCATGCTGGCCAACATCACCGACGTCACCGGCGGGCGCACCTTCACCATCAACAGCCCCAACGACTTGGCCGACGTGGCCACCAAGATCGGGATCGAACTGCGCAATCAGTACGTGCTGGGATACCGTCCTTCCAACGAGATGCGCGACGGCAAGTGGCGCAAGATCAAGGTGAAGCTCTCGCCTCCCAAGGGGCTGCCGCCGCTGCAGGTCTACGCCAAATCGGGTTACTATGCGCCTGCGCCCTAGCCTGCTGCTCCTGGGCGTACTCCTGCTTCCGCTGCCCCTGGAGTCGGGGCCGCAGAACCCGCCCTCGACCTCCCGACCGGTGGAGAAAACCGGCGCCCAGCCCCGCGAGGAGGACGAATTCACCTTCCGCACCGACGTGCAGGAGGTGGTGCTGTACGCCACCGTCATCGACGGCAAGCAGCGCGTGGTCAACAGCCTTGCCCGCGACGCCTTCACCGTTTTCGAAGACGGCAAGCCGCAGACCATCACGTCCTTCCGCCGGGACGACATCCCGGTTTCGCTGGGCATCGTGATCGACAACTCCGGCTCCATGAAGCGCAGCCGTAGCGCCGTGAATCAGGCGGCCGTCAACCTGGTGCGCGCCAGCAATCCCAAGGACGAAGTCTTTTTGGTGAACTTCAACGACGAGTACTGGCTCGACCAGGACTTCACCAATGACGTCGGCAAGTTGAAGGAAGCGCTGGAGCGCATTGAGTCGCGCGGAGGCACCGCGCTGTTCGACGCCTTGATCGCTTCCGCCGACCACATGAAGAAGAATGCCAAGCTGGGCAAACGCGTGCTCCTGGTGGTGACCGACGGCGACGACAACCAGAGCTCGGCCACTCTGGAGCAGGCCATCCGCCGCATCCAGGACAACGACGGGCCCACCGTATACACCATCGGCATCTTCGACGACGAGGTGAAGAAGCGCGCCAAGCGGGCGCTGAAGGCCTTCGCCGAGCAGACCGGCGGCATCCACTACTTTCCCGACAGCCTGGAAGAAGTGGACTCCATCACCAAGGCCGTCGCCCACGACATCCGCAACCAGTACACCATCGGATACAAACCTCCGCGGCTCGACCGCGAAGGCTACCGCGCGGTGCGGGTGGAAGCCAAGGCCAAGGGCTACAGAGGGCTGCAAGTGCGCACCCGCAGCGGATACTACGTGGCCGCCCGGCCCGCTTCTCCCTAGAAAAAGCCTCACAAAATGTAACCGCAGCGCGCCTTGCCGCGTCCACTCCTTGACGGGTCGGGTACGCGCCCGTACCCTAAGGAACGCATGAAGACCGCCGAGGCCGCCCGGCTGCGCGTGGCCGACGACATCACCGAGCTGGTGGGCGAGACTCCGCTGCTGCGGCTGCGACGCGTGGTCCCTGCGGGCGCCGCCCAGGTCTTCGCCAAGCTGGAATACCTGAATCCCGGCGGGAGCGTGAAAGACCGCGCCGCCATCGGCATGATCCGGCGCGCCGAGCAGCAAGGCCTGCTGCGCCAGGGCAGCACCATCGTGGAGGCCACCGCCGGCAATACCGGCATCGGGCTGGCGCTCATCGGCATCCAGAAGGGCTACCCGGTGGTGTTGTTCGTCCCGGAGAAGTTTTCCGAGGAGAAAGTGAAGATCATGAAGGCGCTGGGCGCCGAAGTGATCCGCACTCCGGACCCGGAGGGCATGCAGGGCGCGATTACTCGCGCCCGGGCGATGGCCGCCACCCTGCCCGGTTCCTTTACCGCACTGCAGTTTGAAAACCTGGCCAACCCCGACTTCCACTACGAAACCACCGCCCGCGAAATCTTCGAGCAGATGCAGGGTCAGATTGACGCCGTGGTGCTGGGCGTGGGCACCGGAGGTACCTTCAGCGGCGTGGCCCGATACGTGAAGGAACGCCTGCCGCGCGCGCTGGCCGTCGCCGTGGAAACCGAAGGCTCGGTACTGGGCGGAGGCAAGGCCGGGCCGCACAAGGTGGAAGGCATCGGCTCCAGCTTCATCCCCAAGACCTACGACGGGACGGTGAGCGACGAGATCCTGATGGTCACCGACGCCGACGCCTTCGAGATGGTCGCCCGCCTGGCCCGCGAAGAAGGCGTGCTCTCCGGCTCCAGCGGCGGCGCCGCCGTGTATGCGGCCGTGCAGGTGGCCGGCCGGCTGGGACCAGGGAAGCGGGTGGTCACCGTAATCCCCGACTCGGCCGAGCGCTACCTCTCGAAGAAAATTTTTGAAGGCGGAATCTGAGGACGGTTTTTCGTTTCTCGTTGTTGGTTTCTCGAGAAGCGACCGAGCAAGAGTCGAGAAACCAGAAACCAGAAACGAGAAACCATGAAGCTGCCCGGATTCGCTACCCACTGCATCCACACCGGCCAGGAGCCCGATCCTTCGACCGGCGCCGTGGTCGTGCCCATTTTCGCCACCTCCACCTTCGTGCAGCAGGGCATCGGCAAGCACAAGGGCTACGAGTACGCGCGCGTCCACAATCCCACGCGCACCCGCTTGGAGCAAAATCTCGCGGCGCTGGAAGGGGGGCGTTCGGCGCACGTCTTCGCCAGTGGCATGGCCGCCATCAACGCGCTTTGCACCACGCTCAAGTCCGGCGACCACGTGGTGTGCTCGCACAATGTCTACGGAGGCGTCCCCCGGCTGTTCAACCAGGTGCTGGCCAAGTTCGGGCTGCAGTTCACCTACGTGAACACCTCGGACCTGGGCGCCTTGGGGAATGCCCTGCGTCCCGCCACGCGCCTGGTGTTCGTGGAAACCCCCACCAACCCGCTGATGACGGTGAGCGACATCCGCGCCATCAGCCGCATTTGCCGGAAGCGCGGCGTGGAGCTGGCGGTGGACAACACTTTTGCTTCGCCCTATCTGCAGCAGCCCCTCGCACTGGGCGCCGACATGGTGGTCCACTCCACCACCAAGTTTCTCAACGGACACAGCGACGGCCTGGGTGGCGTAGTCATCTGCACGCGGCCCGATCAGGCGGAGCAGTTCGCGTTCCTGCAGAAGTCGGCAGGAGCCATCCTGTCGCCCTTCGAATGCTGGCTGGTGCTGCGCGGCGTGAAGACCCTGCCCGTCCGCATGGTGCAACATGACAAGAATGGTCGCGCGGTCGCCGCCTTTCTCGACCAACATCGCAAGGTGAAGACCGTGTTCTACCCCGGATTGAAACACCATCCGCAGCACGGGCTGGCGAAGCGGCAGATGAAGGGCTTCGGGTCCATGGTCACCTTCGACCTGGGTTCCCTGGCCGCCGCCAAACGCATGCTGGCTAAAGTGCGGGTTTGCTCGCTAGGCGAGTCCCTGGGTGGAGTGGAGACCCTGATTTCCCATCCCGCCACCATGACTCACGCCGCCCTGGGCAAAGAGGGAAGAAAGGCCATCGGCCTCACTGACGGCATGGTGCGCATTTCGGTCGGCATCGAGGACGTGGAAGACATTGTTGCGGACCTGGAAAACGCACTGAAGGCGGTGTGAGGGCAGGGCGCTTGACCAGTAATGCAAGAGCGTATATACTTTGTATATACATCGAGGCAGGTGCATCCATGAAGGCTCAGCTCAAGAAGTGGGGAAACAGCCTGGCGGTTCGGATTCCCAAGACGGTTGCCCAGGCCGCGAAGCTGCGTAACGGAGATCACTTGGAAGTGACAGTGGCGGGTCAGGGCGCGGTTGAAATCCGGTCCGCCAAGCAGAAGCCCACCTTGGCTCAACTTGTCCGAGCCATCACTCCAGAGAATTGCCACGCTGAAACCGACTGGGGCAAGCCTCGAGGCAAGGAACTGTGGTAGATACCGGCTACGTTCCGGAAACTGGAGACCTGGTCTGGCTCGACTTTGATCCACAAGCTGGACGCGAACAGGCCGGGCACCGACCCGCCATTGTTCTGTCTCCGGGGATTTACAACGAACGGACGGGCTTGGCCATCATGTGCCCCATCACCAGTCAAGTCAAAGGGTACCCTTTTGAAGTGGCGCTTCCGAAAGGAGTGGGTGTCAGCGGTGTGGTCCTCACAGACCACCTCAAGAGCCAGGACTGGAGGGCACGTCGC
>CAZXVY010000047.1:0-12601 GCA_964644115.1 uncultured Terriglobales bacterium | reverse complement strand
CCGCAAGTTCTCCTGGTACAACACTCAGTTCTCGTTTGCCGGCGTCCACGACGCCGCCAAGCCGGGCGGTTTTACCGCCGACTACGACGACCGTACCTTCTCCTTCACCGGGGACACCTCGCGCGCCTCCGGCAAGATCAAGCAGATTCCGCAGCTTCCCATCGTGACCCTGGCCTCGGATGAAGCCACGCTCAACGTGCTGCCGCGCGGCGCCCCGGCCCCGCAGCCGCAGCTCGTTCTTGACGCCAAAGACTGGGAGCGCTGGAACGATTACGGCATCGGCCTGCTTTTGCAGGGCGACCTGAAGGCAGCACAGGCTGCGTTCCAGAAGATCACCGAGCTTGACCCAGCGAACGCCGACGGATGGGTCAACCTCGGCCGCGCCCGCGTGCAGGAAGGAGACCTGGAGGGCGCTCGCGAAGTTCTGAAGAAGGCGCTGGCGCTCCAGCCTGACCTCGCCCGCACCAACTTCTTTTACGCCCGCGTGCTCAAGGCGGAGGGCAAATACGACGAAGCCATCGCCCACTTGCGCAAGGCGGCGGCACAGTATCCGCGCGATCGCGTGGTGCGCAACGACCTGGGCCGCATCCTCTTCCTGAAACGCCAATACGCCGAAGCCGTCCGTGAGTTCGAGCAGGTGCTGACCATTGATCCCGAAGACCTGCAGGCCCACTACAACCTCATGCTCTGCTACAACGGGCTTGGCCAGGAAGCCAGGGCCGCGGAACACCAGAAACGCTATCTGCGCTTCAAGGCCGACGAATCCTCACAGGCCATCACCGGCCCCTATCGGCTGAAGAATCCCCACGACAACAACGAGCGCCAGGCCATTCACGAGCACGGGTCGGCGCCGCTCGCGCCGGTGAAGAAGCCAGCGGGCGCGCGCACCGCCCGCGCCCCCACTTCAACCAGGGAAACCACTGACTGATGAAACTTCCATCTGCCCTTCTGCTTCTTCTGCTGGGCGCTGCCTCGACGCGCGCCCAGGAACCGCGCATCCAGTTCCGCGACGTCACCCAGGCCGCGGGCATCCGCTTCCTGCACAACAACGGCGCCTTCGGCAAGAAGTACCTGCCGGAGACCCTGGGCCCGGGCTGCGCCTTCCTCGATTACGACAACGACGGCGCGCCGGACATCCTGCTCATCAACGGACAGGACTGGCCCGGGCGTCCGCAACGCGGCTCCACGCTTAAGCTGTATCGCAACAACGGCAAGGGCAGCTTCACGGACGTGACGCGCGCCGCCGGGCTGGCCGTCAGCTTCTACGGCATGGGCGTGGCCGTGGGTGACTACGACAACGACGGGCACGTGGACATCTTCGTTACCGCGCTCGGCCAAAGCCGCCTGTTCCGCAACAACGGCAACAAGACGTTCAGCGATGTCACCACCGCCTCCGGCCTTGCCGGACCCAGCGAACTCTCCAGCAGCGCCGCCTGGGTGGACTACGACAAGGACGGCCGCCTCGACCTGTTCGTTGCCAACTACGTGCAGTGGTCGCTGGCCACCGACTTGTTCTGCACACTCGACGGCACCCGCAAGAGCTACTGCACCCCCGAGTCCTACAAAGGCTCCTCCGCGCGCCTGTGGCGCAACCTGGGCAGCGGCAAATTTGCCGACGTCACCCGCCAGGCCGGAGTCTTCGACGCAACCTCCAAAGGCCTGGGCGTGGTTGTGCTCGACTATAACCAGGACGCGTGGCCCGATCTCCTGCTGGTGAACGACACTCAGCCCAACAAGCTCTATCTGAACAACGGCAAGGGTGGTTTCAGCGAGAAGGGAGTGGGCGCGGGCGTGGCCTTCAGCGAAGACGGCGTGGCCCGCGCCGGCATGGGCGCCGACGCCGCCGATTACGACCGCTCCGGCTTCCCCAGCATCGTCATCAGCAATTTTTCCAACCAGATGCTCTCGCTCTACCACAACGAGGGCAACGGCTTGTTCGTGGACGAAGCGCCGCGCTCGGAAGTGGGCCGGGCCTCCCTCCTCACCCTGGGCTTTGCCTGTTTCTACTTCGACTACGACCTCGACGGCTGGCAGGACATCTTCGTGGCCAACGGCCACATCGAAAGCGAGATCGAGCGCATCCAGAAGCGCGTCACCTTCGCCCAGCCGCCGCACCTCTTTCGCAACCTCAAAGGCAGGTTCCAGGAAACCACCAAGACCCTGGGAGATGCTTTCACCCGCCCCCGGGTGGCTCGCGGCGCGGCCTATGCCGACATCGACAACGACGGCGACCTCGACCTGCTGCTTACCACCAACGGCGGCCCAGCGGTGCTGTTTCGCAACCAGGGCGCAACCAACCGCAGCTTGCGCATCAAGCTCAGGGGCGCGCGCTCCAACCGCAGCGGCCTGGGCGCCGTGGTCGCTGTCACCTCCGGCGGCGAGAAGCAGTGGCAAATGCTGCGCAGCGGGTCCAGCTACCTCTCGCAGAGCGAATTGGTCCTCACCTTCGGCCTGGGCGCCCTCGACCTCGCCGATACCGTGGAAGTCCGCTGGCCCAGCGGCACGGTGGATCGGCTGACCAACGTCAAAGCTGGTCAGCAGATCCTGGTCGAGGAAGGGAAGCAGATCGTGAGCGCTGCCCCTTACGGCGCTGCTCCACCCTCCGCCAAGCGGACGGCTGGGAAGGCAACCACAAAGCCATAGAGGTCTAATGCGCCGGAGACTCCGGCGCCTGAACTAGCTTCAGGAGGCGACCAGCGCCGCTACAACGAAGGAGGAGGAAAAAACAAGGTGGCCGTAGAAGCGCCTGAGCCACTGCCCGATCGGCTTCATGAGTTCTCCTTTTCTCCGGCGATGTAAATCGCGTTCCCGGAGTTTGGCTTGGTGGCCGAGCATAATACAGGCTAGGATCGGATTGCTACTGGAGATTCTTTTCCTCTCTGCCAGCCACATTCCATGCAGCCAATCCAGCCGCCGGTGCGTCTAACAGGCAGGCGCCCTCACCCGGCAGGGTTGAAGGCCCAATCTGTTCTCCGAACGAGGACCCATGGCTCCATCCTCAACTGCCGAATTCGTTAGCGCCGCCACAGCCGAAACCGATACTCCACCTCTGTCGCGGATGGCCGGTTCCGCGGTTGTCAGCCTCAGCGCTCTGTCCGTCGCGCTGATCGAAGGGGTTTGCGCGGGACTGGTCCTGCTGAAGGGCGTGGCGTTATTCACCGGATTGTTCGCCGTGTCGGCCGCAGGCGCCTCGTCGTGGATCCACGAAGATCAGGTGCGTCTTCCCCTGATAGTTCTTGCGGCAGCGGCGGCCCTCCTGAATCTCTACATGGTGGGGAACGGCTGGAGGCTGCGGCGCAATCCCGCGGCTGCATGGCGCGTCCGCCCTCTTACCGCAGCCGAAAAGCGCCACACCGCGCTGGTCGTCGCTGCTTCGCTGTTCACCCTCGCCCTGCTTGCCGGCGAGGTCTACGGTCACCACGTCCTGCACGCGGGATAAGCCGCTTCATTCTTTCCGGCCCGCGTAACCTTTCCCGCGCCCGGGAATCCGTTGCTTTGTAGGGCCGGGGGAGGCTGCGGCGGACCAGGGCGGAAGGTCTGAAGTGGGGGGAACCCGAAAGAACGGGCGAACGTTGCCAAGCGCACTCACCAAGCACGACGAAGCTGCCCTGATCGAACGCATCCGGGAAGGGGAGAAGGATCTGTACTACGATCTCATTCACCCTTACGAGCGCAGCGTTTACCTCGCCGCCTACTCCGTGCTGAAGAACGAAGCCGACGCCGAAGAAGTTGCGCAGGAGGCATTCCTGAAAGCCTACCGGCATCTGGGAGAGTTTCGCGGCGAGTCACGCTTCCACACCTGGGTGGTGCGCATCGTGATCAACGAGGCGCGCATGCGCCTCCGCAAGAACCGCGGGCGCCTCTACGAATCGCTGGATGAAACTGAGCCCGAGGACGCTGTTCCTCTGGCCGAGCGCCTGGCCGACTGGCGGGAGATCCCGTCGGAGGCGCTGGAGCGCTCCGAAGTCCGCCGGGAGATTGCGCTCGCCCTCGACTTGCTCTCGGATAGCTACCGTGAGGTCCTGATTTTGCGCGACGTCGAGCAGCTCAGCATCGCCGAAACCGCGGAAGTGCTGGGCGTGACCCAGGCGACGGTCAAAATCCGCTTGTTCCGGGCGCGGCTGCGCATGCGAAACCTGCTAGCGCCCAAACTGGCGGGCAGTTTGGCGCCCCGCCCGGCGCCGGGGAGAGGCAGGAAGCCATGGTAATGGGCTGTCACGAAATCCTGCGCGAGTTCTCGAACTACCTGGACGGCGAGGTAGATCCCGTCCTGCGCGAACAGGTGGAAGCCCACCTCGCGCAATGCCGCCACTGCGCTGCTTTCTACGACAGCGCCCGCAACCTCGTGGTGCTCATCGCCGACGAACGTACCTTCACCCTGCCCGCCGGCTTCCGCCGGCGCCTGCACGAGCGCTTGGCCGGGGAAATCAAGACTTGAGTCTGCGAGGTCTTTTCACCACAGAGACACCGAGGACACAAATCCCAAATCCCAAATTACAAATTACAAATTACAAATCCCCCCCTCTGTGCCTCTGTGTTTCTGTGGCAAAACCTTGTGATACCCGCCGCCACTGTCACAAATCCTATTGCGGCGCTGTTCCCATCGCAGTAAGGTACCCTGCATGGCCGAAAAGCCTCGAGAGCTGGAGGAGCTGGAACAGCGGGTAGCGGCGCTCACTGCCCGCGTTTACCGTCTGGAGAAGGCCGCTCGCCTTGAGGCTGAGCCTCCGCCTTCGGTGGTGAGGCCGGCGCCGCAAGCCGAAGCGCTACCGGCGGTCGTTTCGACCGGCCCACCGGCCACGCCCGGTGCCCCGCCGTCTTCCATCGCGGCTCCCCCGGTGTTCCCCCGTGCTCAGGCAGCGGCTCCCGCGCAGCAGGAAAGCCTGGAGTCCCGCATCGGCACCCAGTGGATGAACCGCATCGGTATCGCCGCCATGTTCCTGGGTGTTTTCTACTTCCTGAAGTACGAGTTTGACAGCAACCTGATTGGAGACCGCGGCCGTGTTGCCATCTGGCTGATTCTCGGAATGGCTGTGATTGTCTGGAGTGAAGTCTTCCGCAAGCGGGGATATATCGTCTTTTCGCTCTCTCTCAAGGCCGTCGGGTTCGGCGCGCTTTACCTTTCCCTGTGGGCCGGATTTCAGCTCTACAAGTTATTTCCACCCCCGGTGGCTTTCCTTGCCATGGTCATGGTCACGGCCTCGGCGGGCATCCTGGCGGTCCGGCAGAACGCCCAGATTCTTGCGGCCTTCGCGTTGGCCGGCGGATTCGCCACTCCGTTGCTGCTCTCCACCGGCCAGAACCGTGCCGTCGAACTCTTCTCGTACGTCGCTGTGCTCGACGGGGCGGCCGTGGTGCTCACCTCTTTCCGGCCGTGGCGGCGCCTGCTGGCTGGAAGCTTCCTGGGCACCCTGATCCTGTACGTCGGCTGGTACGACAAGTTCTACAGCGACGATCAGCTCGCGCGCACCTTCTTCTTCGCCACGCTCTTTTTCGTGATCTTCGCTGCCGTTCCGCTGGTACGACGCCGCGAAACTGCAGGCCCGGTTTCATACACCGTGGTCGCCATCACGCTGCTGACCGCGGCCGCCTACTTCCTCGAAGCCTACGAGATGCTCGAGCGCTTCAAGCCCTCGCCGCTGCCCTGGCTGGCGGTGGCTTTGGCGGCGATCTATATCGTGATGGCGCGCCACCTGCGGCAGCAGGCCGTGGCCGAAGGATCCGCCATCGCGCCGCTCATCCCGCTCCTGCACGCCGCTCTGGGCATCGGCTTTGTCACCATCGCCATACCTTTGCAGCTCGAGCAGCACTGGATCACCATCGGGTGGTTCGTGCAGTCGGCCGCCCTGTTGTACGTGGCCCACCGCGGACGCAGCGCCTTCCTGCGCTGGTTCGCCGTCGGCGCGCTGGCGCTGGGTGTGTTTCGCCTGCTGTTGGTGGACAACTTCCAGGTCACCCGCCTCATCTTCAATGAGCGGGGCCTCACCTACGCGGTGGCCATCGCCGTGCTCGCTGGGATCGTGGCCTACGCCCGCAAGCAGGGTGAGAGCGGCTGGCCGGTGGCCGTCCCCATCGTCGCTTTGAACCTGCTGGCGCTGCTGGCCCTGAACTACGAAGTCTCGGATTACTACTCGCGGGAGATTGCCGCCGTCACCAGCGCCCAGGGCACCGAGTACACCGTCATCATTGATTCCGACGCCTACTTGCGCGCGCACCGCTTGTCCATCGCCCGCGGCTTCACCCACTCCGCCGTCCTGATGTTCTACGGCGCGGCGCTGATGGCGGTGGGCTTCTGGAGGCGCTCCTCCTTCTTGCGCTGGCAGGCCCTGGTGTTGATGGCGGTGACCGCGGTCAAGGTCTTCACCTACGACGTTTCCGAGCTCGACAAGGGCTATCGCATCCTGAGCTTCTTCGTCCTGGGCGCCATCCTGCTGGGCATCTCCTTTGCCTACCAGCGTGACTGGCTGAGGCTCTCCGCCCGCAGCCGTTCCCCGGAAGAGCAGGCAGAAGGGAGTTCGGCCTCGTCATGAAGTTTTTCCTCAGTGGGCTTCTCTTCGCCGCGCTAGCCGTCCAGTCCGCGCCCCAGTCTTCGGTTGCCTACTTCACCCACGTGCGCGAGGTGGAGGTGAGCGACCCGGGCCGCCAGAATTATCTGGTCCTGGACGAGCAGGTATGGAGCGCGGCGCAGAGCGACCTCGCCGATCTCCGCCTCTACGTCGCCGACGGCGCCGAAGTCCCTTACTCGCTGCGCGTCGAGCGCTCCTCCACCCTGCAGACGGACGCCGAGGTCAAGCTTCTGCAGCCGGGCACAATCGGTGGCAAGACCCAGTTTGTGCTCGACGTGAGCGGAGTCGAGGAATACAACCGCGTCCGGCTGCATCTCGACAGCCAGGACTTCATTGCCCGCGCCACCGTCGAGGGCGCGGACGACATTCGCGCCGCCCGCTGGCTCAAGCTGGCGGAGATCACGCTCTACGACTTCACCAAAGAAAACCTGGGATCGAACTTTGCGCTGCGTTTCCCGGACGCACGCTTCCGCTTCCTGCGCGTGACCATCGCGGGCGGCGTGCCGCCCGCGGATGTTCGGGGCGCGTCCGTCGCCCGCCACGCGGAAAAGCCCGGCCACTGGACGAAAGTCCGCGAACTCACCGGCTTCCGCGAAGAGGGCAAGACCACCGTGATCTCGCTCGACTGGCCGGCCAGCGTTCCTTTGGAGCGCCTCACCTTTGAGGTGGACAAGGACCAGGTCAACTTCCGCCGCGATTTCCAGGTCTTCAACGCCGAGAATCGTCCGGTGGCCGGCGGAAGCCTCAGCCGAGTGCGCATGAAGCGCGTGGGCGGCCAGGTGGATTCGGAAGAACTCGCGCTGGAACTCTCCGGCGTGCGCTCCAGCCGCTTCAAGATCGTCATCCAGAATGGCGACGACCCGCCCCTCCGCTTGCGGAGCGTACAGGGATTGTTGCTCGAGCGCCGCGTGTACTTCGATCCCAGCGGAAAGAGCAAGCTGAAGCTCTACTACGGCGACCACAAACTTTCCGCTCCGGTCTACGACTACGCCAAATTCTTTCAGGCGGATGCGGCCGCGCCCGCCGCGCGGCTGGCCTCGCCTGTGAAAAACTCCGCCTACACCGGCCGTCCGGACACGCGCCCCTGGTCGGAGCGCAATCCCGCCATTCTTACCGCCGCGCTGGTTCTGGCCGTGGCCGGCCTGGCGGCTGTGGCCTTGAAGGGGCTCAAGGCGTAGCAGGCTGCGGAAACACTCGGTAGCGCCGGCGTCCCGCCGGCTGTCGTGGCGGCATCTTGCCGCCGCCCGACCAGGCCTAACTTCCACTACTCCTTCGGCTGCTGGTCGCGGATGGCCTGGGCGCGGGCTTGGAGTTTTTCTGCCTCGGCTTTCCGGTCCATCATCAGCAACAGACTCGCGTACGATTCCAGCGCCTGGGCCACGTCCGGGTGCTCCGGCCCCAGCGCCTTCTCCCGAATGGCCAGCACGCGCTGATAGAGCGGCTCCGCCGCCGCGTACTTCTCTTGCCTGGAATAGGCCGCCTCCAGATTAATCAGGCTGGTGACCAGATCCGGGTGCTCCGGCCCCAGCGCCTTCTCCCGGATGGCCAGCGCGCGCTGGTAGAGCGGCTCAGCCGCTGCGTACTTCTCTTGTTGGAAATAGAGTTCCGCCAGATTGTTCAGGCTGATGGCCACATCCGGGTGATCCGGCCCCAGCGCCTTTTCCCAGATCGCTGCCACGCGCGGGTGGAGCGGCTCCGCCTCCGCGTACTTCCCCAGGTGCCCGTAGATGTCCGCCAGCTTGTTCAGACTGTCGGCCACATACGTGTGCTCCGGCCCCAGCGCCTTCTCCCGGATGGTCAACGAGCGCTGGTGGAGCGGCTCAGCCTCCGCGAACTTTCCTTCACTGTGATAAGTCTCCGCCAGGTTGTACAGGGTCATGGCCACCTCCGCGTGCTCCGGCCCTAGTTTCTTCTCCTCGATGGCCAGCGAACGCTGGTAGAGCGGCCCCGCCGCTTCGTACTTCCCTTGTTGGTAATACAGCCACGCCAGAGCGTTTAGGCTCTGGACCAAATCGGCGTGCTCCAGCCCCAACACCTTCTCCCGGATGGCCAGCGCCCGCTGGTAGAGCGGCGCGGCCGCCTCGTAGTTCGCTTGGGCTTGGTAGAGCATTGCCAGATTGTTCAGGCTCGCGGCCACATCGGCGTGCTTCGGCCCCAGGGCCTTCTCCCGGATCACCAGTGCGCGTTGGTAGAGCGGCTCCGCCGCCTCGTACTTGCCCTGGTTGTGATAGAACACCGCCAGATCGTTCAGGCTGCTGGCCACATCTGCATGCTCCGGGCCCAGGGCCTTCTCGCGGATGGCCAGCGCGCGCTGGTAGAGCGGCTCGGCTGCTTCGTACTTCGCTTGGTTTAAGTAGACATTCGCCAGATCGTTCAGGTTGGTGGCCACCTCTGCATGCTCCGGGCCCAGCGCCTTCTCCCGGATGGCCAAGGCGCGCTGGAAGAGCAACTCTGCCGCTTCGTACTTCCCTTGGGCGTAATAGAGCTCCGCCAGATCGTTCAGGTTGGTGACCAGGCGCGGGTCGTTCGGCCCAAACTTCTCGGCCTGCGCCAACGCCTCTTGGAACTGTTGCTCAGCTTCGGTGTAGCGTCCTTCCTTATTCGCGCGGCTGGCTGCGTCCATCAGCGCTTTCCAATCGGCTTCCTGCGCAGTCGCCGCCACTGCTGCGATCAGCAGCAGCACCTGCAGCACGGACACACTTCGCTTCATGCTCGTCGCGGTCATAGCATCATCCTGGTTTGAAGTTCGAGCGATTATAGGCCTGGGTGTCTCTTTTCACTTCTTCTCGTGCTTGTTGCGGATGGCCTTGGCGCGGGCCTCGAGTTTTTCTGCCTCATCTCGCCGGTTTCTCTTGCGCAGCAGAGAAGCGTAGCCTTCCAGCACCTGGGCCAGGTTGGGGTGTTCCGCTCCTTCCGCCCTCTCCATCATCGCCAGCGAACGCAGAAAGAGCGGTTCGGCAGCGTCGTACTTCCCTCGAGCCTGGTAAAACTCTGCCAGATGGTTCAGGCTGGTGGCGTCGTTGGGGTGTTCCGGCCCCAGCGCCTTTTCCCGGATCGCCAGCGAGCGCCGAAGCAACGGCTCGGCCGCTTCGTACTTCCCCTGCGCCCTGTAGAGCCCCGCCAAGCCGTCCAGGCTGGCGGCCACATCCGGGTGCTCCGGCCCCAGCGCCTTCTCCCGGATGGCCAGCGAGCGCCGATAGAGCGGCTCGGCCGCCTCGTACTTGCCTTGCTCCCTGTAGAGTTCCGCCAGATTGTTCAGGCTAGTGGCTACCTGCGGGTGCTCCGGCCCCAGCACCTTCTCCCAGATCGCCAGCGAGCGCCGATAGAGCGGTTCCGCCGCCTCGTACTTCGCTTGCTCGCTGTAGAGCTCCGCCAGATTGGTCAGGCTGGCGGCCACGCTCGGGTGCTCCGGCCCCAGCGCCTTCTCCCAGATCGCCAGCGAGCGCCGGAAAAGCGGCTCGGCCGCCTCGTATTTCCCTTGCGCCCGGTTGAGCAGCGCCAGATTATTCAGGCTGGTGGCCACGTCGGAGTGCTCCCGCCCCAGCGCCTTCTCCCGGATCGCCAGCGAGCGCCGGAAAAGCGGCTCGGCCGCCTCGTACTTCCCTTGGGCCCGATAAAGCTCCGCCAGATTGTTCAGGCTGGTGGCTACCTCCGGGTGCTCTGGCCCCAGCGCCTTCTCCAAGATCGCCAGCGAACGCCGAACCAGCGGCTCGGCCGCCTCATACTTCCCTTGCGCCTGGTAAATCGTCGCCAGGGCAAGTAACGTGGTTACCAGGCGGGGATCATTGGGTCCGAACTTCTCCGCCTCCGGCAACGCCGCTTGGATCTGTTGCTCAGCTTCGGAGTAGCGGCCCTGCTGATACGCCTGGGTTGCCGTGGCCATCAGGGTTTTCCAGTCCGCCTGCGGCGGCGCAAACACCAGAGCTGCGACAAGTACCAGCACCGCCAGCGCCAGCAGCGCGGCCACTCGTTTCTTCATGCTCGCCGCAGACATGGCTTCACCCTTGGGTCGAGGTACGAGCAGTTAGAGATTGGGCCCATCCTATCAAGATCCAGCGGGTGCGCTGTTAGGAGGTGGCGCGGCGTACTTGCTCCCTGCCACCCCTCTACGGCGCTGCCGCCTCCGCGGGCTTCGCTTTTACGCGCGCCACAATCACCGCCGGCAACGGCCGCTCACTCCGCGGCTTCCAGCCCTCGCGCTCAGCTATCTGGCGGACCTGCCGAATGCGGTCTGCCGCCGGTGGATGCGACTGAAAGTATCCCGTCACCGTCTCGACCGCCAGCTTGCCAATTTCCCGGCGCAACGACTTCTGCTTCGCCGCGGACGGCCTGCCTCCGTCCTTCTTCTCAAAGGCTTCAAACAAGCCCACCGCGCCCTGATAGGAGTAACCCGCCCGCACCGCCAGCTTGGTGCCTTCGCTGTCGGCTTCCAGTTCCTGGTTCTTGGTGTAGCCGGCCTGGAAGACTTCCACCGGAATCTGCGCTAGGGCGCCAATCACGCCCAGCGGCAGCTTGCGCATCTGGGCCTCGAGCTGCACCCGCTCGGCGCAGTGTCGGCGGTCAATGTGCTCCACTTCGTGGCCCAGCACGGCGGCCAGTTGGTCTTCCGAATCCATCAGGTCGATCAGGCCCCGTCCGATGAAAACATGGCCGCCGGGCAGCGCGAAGGCGTTCACGAAGTGGGGATCGGGTACGTAGTGAAAGCGGTAGGGCAGCTTGCGTTCAGCGCGCGCCGCCACGTGCGCGCCAATTTTCTGGATATAGGCTTCCACCACTACCGCGTCCGCATCCTGCTGGCCGAGGGGCAACATCATGGCGACCCGCCCCGCCAGGGCGTTGCCAATCTGGATTTCCTCCGTTTCGGAGATGCGGGTGGCGGCGGCCGGCAGCCGGCTCGCGCTGCGCTGAACGTCTGCCGCCATGGTCAGCACCGCGGTAGGACTCACCGGCGCCTCCGCCTTCCGCCGCTCGCTGACCACAATGGCCCCCAGCGCAGCCAGCATCACCACCACGAGTACGGCCCAGCGCTTCATATGTACTGCCGGATGGTGTCACGATAGCGGTTGTAGAGGAACGAAACCACCATCAGTGCCAGCCCCAGCACCACTGCCGTAATGGTCTTTTCTTTCCAGCCCATTCCCCAGACGTCCACCACGATCTTGGCTACGCACAGCAGCAGCAGGCCCAGGCCGGTAAGCCGGTAACTGCGTTCTCCCGCCCACAGCGCCAGCAGAAAGATGGCCACGCCTTCCACTCCCCAGGAGACCGTAATCATGCCGCTCTGCATCTCCCTGGCGAACATCAGCGTCACCAGTGCGACCGGCAGGAAGAACAGGTGCTGCTCCGGACGCTGCGTCAATCGCGCCCACCAGCTCGCCTTCTCACCGGCTCCCGGCCGAACCCGCAGTTTGAAGGCGAAGGGCAGCGACAGCAGTAGGATGCCCGCCGCCGTTCCCACGGTCAGCAGGCGTCCTTGCGTCCAAAGCTCGGAGGGCGTCCCAGTTCCGTACAGATTAGTAGTCAGGCCGCGGAACAAGACCGCATAGCTCAGCACCAACGCCTGTCCCAGGAACACGCGCTTCTCCGTCAGCCAGGCGGTGGCCATGGCCGCGGCCACCAGTCCGGCCCAGCCCGCAGCCACCCAGTTGGGATCGAGTTCGAAGCGAATCAGCGCCGCCAGCGCGATGGTTCCAAACCAGGCGTGCGCATGTTCCACCAGCGCCGGCGCCGGCCCGGCAGCCCGCTCCTGTTCCGACGCCCCCGCCATCCGCGAGTACACGTAGAAATACGCCATCGCCAGCGGGACAATGGTGTACACCCGCGCGCTCAATTCTCCCGGCACGGCCTCGGCGTTCAGGTTCACGAAAAACAGCCGGACGAAACTGGAAGCCAGCGCGGTGTAGCCCTGCAGGCGCAGCGCGCGCGAACCGGTGGTGGAGCCCAGCTCAAACAGCAGGACACCCAGCGCCGCCCAGCCCACGGCCACACTCAGCGGACGCAGCTCGTAGTAAAGGAGCAGCGAAACCAGCAGCGAT
>CAZXVY010000046.1:11850-12637 GCA_964644115.1 uncultured Terriglobales bacterium | reverse complement strand
ACCTCGGTCCTGGGCAACTCCGAGCTGCTTCTGCTGGAGCCCGGCGCCCTCTCCGCCCAGGCCCGCGACCAGGTGGATACCATCCACACCATGGCCCTGCGCCTGCGCGAGGTCATGCAGCGCTTCTCCTCGCTGGAGAACGAGATGCGCTTCTCTGAGAAAGAATCTCATGGTGAGACCAGGGAAGTCGTCCCAGCCCATGTCTCAAGTGTGTGAGATTCTTGTTATGCTTTCCCTAAATCTCTGACACAATTAGCCTTACTGACCTCCCGCTGAAACTTCGCCGGACCTCGGAAGGTGGCCGCGGGATTGCTCTACTATCTTGGGGCTCACTCCGGGAGGGGTTTGCGTGCTCAAAAAGATACTGATCGTGGATGACTCTGCGGCCGAGATCAAACTGATGCAGGCGATGCTGGAGGCGGCCGGCTACTGGCCGGTGGCCATCCAGGACCCCAGCCGCATCGAGCAGACCATCGTGATCGAACGCCCCAACCTGATCCTGCTGGATGTGGTCATGCCCGGGCGCAACGGATTCCAGGCCTGCCGCGAACTGAAGAGCCACGCCGAGTTCGGACGCATCCCGGTGGTGCTGGTGACCTCCAAGAATTCGCAGAGCGACAAGTTCTGGGCCGAGCAGCAGGGCGCCGACGGGTACGTGGTGAAGCCCTTCACCCGGGAAGAATTGCTGGGGACGGTGCAGAAATTCCTATAGCCATGGCAGAAGAATCCCAACTCGACCCGGTCTCGCCGCAGCAGGAAGGCGCCGGCGGCCCCGAATCCGAAGAAC
>CAZXVY010000046.1:0-11840 GCA_964644115.1 uncultured Terriglobales bacterium | reverse complement strand
GACGGTCTCGTAGCCATGTCCTTCCACTCACGAATCGACGTCGTGACGGAAGAGCGGCTGCCGGAGCGCCAGTACTGCGTCTTCCGCGCCGGACGCGAGCGCTTCTGCCTGGGGGTGCTGGACGTGGAAGAGGTGGTGGAGTGGGGGCCGATCACGCGCCTGCCGCTGGGTCCGCCCTTCCTGATGGGCATCTTCAACCTGCGCGGGACCATCGTTCCGGTGGTGGACATCGCGTTCACCGAAGGGCGCCGCGCGGACCTGCCGCCGCGGCACATCGTGGTCGCCTGCCTGCGCGGCGACGCGGAGCGCGGCGACCTGCGCGTGGGCATCGCCGCCGACGAAGTCATCGGCACCTACACCACCACCGAACCGCTGGTGGTGGACGAGGCGCCGCTCGAGGTGCCGCACTGCTGCGGCATGTTGCGGCACGAGGACCGGCTGGCGCTGGCCCTCGACTTGCGCCGCTTGACGGAGGCTTTCCCCATCCCGGGGATTTGACCGGGAGGGTTTTGGTTTTGTTGGCTGAGAACTGAGAACGATAACCGAGAACTGGTTTTTTGGAGGCTGGTATGAAGGGTCGGCTGAATTCAACAATCTTGCTGCTGGTCACGCTGAATGCACTGGCGCTGTTCGCGGTGCTCGGCCTGGCCTATGGTGCCGGAGCGCGCTCGAGTGGCCTCTCCATTCTGGACTTCGGCCAATTGTCGGGAGTAGCAGGCATGGAGCTGCTGGGTGCCTTTGTCATCGCTTTGGGCGTCGCCCTGCTGCTTTGGGTCATGCTGATGGGCCGGGTCTCGAAGCCGGTGAAGGAGCTGACCGACTTCTCCGAGAAGCTGGCCAACGGCGATTACCGCGTCCGCGCCGAGGTGGATTCCACCGACGACTTCGGCCTGATCGCGGCGAACTTCAACCGCACCTCCGAGAAGGTCGCCAAAGCGGTGGTGAACCAGGAAGCGCAGGAGACGCTGCAGCGCAGCGTCACCGAGTTCCTCACCATCACCAGCCAGATCGCCCGCGGCGACCTCACGCTTCGCGGCAAGGTCACCAATGACGCGCTGGGCAACGTAGTGGACTCGGTCAACTACATGCTCGACAATTTCGCTAAGGTGCTGGAGCGGGTGCGCAACGCCGCCATCGACGTTTCTTCCAGCGCCAACCAGATCCTGGTCTCGTCCGAGCAGATGTCTTCGGGCGCCACGCAGCAGGACCAGGAGATCACCAACACCTCCTCGGCCGTCGAGGAACTGACGGTTTCCATGAAGCAGGTGTCGAACAACGCCGAGGCTTCGGCCGAAGCCGCGCGCCGCGCTCTGGACGCCGCCGAGCAGGGCAACCGCTCGGTGCGCGACACCCTGGAAGGCATGCAGCGCATCCGCGCCTCGGTGCAGGCCACCGCCAAGAAGATCAAGTCTCTGGGCGACCGCTCGCTGGAAATTTCCGAGATCATCAACGTCATCAACGACATCACCGAGCAGACCAACCTGCTGGCGCTGAACGCGGCTATCGAAGCGGCGCGCGCCGGCGAAGCCGGCCGCGGGTTCGCCGTGGTCGCCGACGAAGTCCGCAAGCTGGCCGAGCACTCGCGCAGCGCCACCAAGGACATCGCCGCCCTCATCAAGGCCATTCAGGCGGAAACCAACGAGGCGGTGGTGGTCATGGAGGAAGGCACCAAGGAAGTGGAAGTGGGCGCCCGCCTGGCCGACCAGGCCGGCAAGGCCCTGGAAGCCATCTCCAGCGTGGTGCGTCAGTCCGCCGAACTGGTGCAGGAGATTTCGCTGGCCTCCAAGCAGCAGGTGCGCGGCACTGAAGGCGTGGCCAACGCCATGCAGATCATCTCCAACATCACTCGCCAGACCTCGACCGGCGCGCGCCAAACCGCGCGCACTGTGGAGACCATGGTGAAGCTCTCCGAGCAGTTGAACGAAGCTCTGTCGCAGTTCCGCATCCACGGCGGCGCCAGCTCCAACGGCTCCGGCCAAAACGGCGCGAACGGGTTGCATCCTGAACTGGCCGGCGCCGCTCTGCGGGGCCGCTAACCACTAGCGCCGCCCTGCGAAGCGGGGCGGCCAGGCGCAAACAAACTTTGCCATGCAACCAGGACGACAGGACGAGACCGTGACCAGCGTCAACCTAAGCCAGCATGATTTGTCGGAAGTTCGCAACGTGATCGAGCGGCGCTCCGGCATGCTCTTCGACGACTCCCGCGAACGCTTCTTCTCCCTCCGCATCCAGGAGTACATGGGGAGGAAGAACCTCGGGCGGGGCGCCGATCTGCTCCGGCTCATCAGCTCCTCCAACTCCGAATACGACGCCTTCCTGGAGCGTCTGCTCACCCAGGAAACCTCCTTCTTCCGCTATCCCGCGGCCTACGAAGTCCTGGAAAAGCGGGTGCTGCCCGAGTTGCGCACCAAGAAGTTCTGGGACAACCCACGCACCCTGCGCATCTGGAGCGCGGGCTGCTCCACCGGCGAGGAGCCCTACTCCATCGCCATGGCCCTGGCCGAGACCCTGGAATTCACCGAAGCCTGGGACATCAAGCTGTTGGCCACCGACATCAGCCGCCAGGCTCTGGAGCATGCTGAGCGCGGCCTCTACGGGCGGCGCAGCTTCGAAGTCGGCCTGGACCGGCTGGAGAAGTACTTCACCCGCGTGAACGACCACTACCTCATCAAGCCGCGCATCCGCAACCTGGTCAGCTTCCTGCCCCTGAACCTGGCGCAGCCCGTGTACCTGGGGCGCTTCGACCTCATCTTCTGCATGAACGTGATGATCTACTTCACCGAGGAGCGCCGCGCCGCGCTCATCCAGCGCTTCCACGAGTGCCTGGAGCCGGGCGGCTACCTCTTCCTGGGGCACGCCGAGTTTGTCGGCAAGCTGCCGGTGAAGTTTGACACCATCGTCCACCACGATTCGGTTGTTTACCTGAAGCCCGCCGAGGGCTCGACTCTGCGCCCGGCTTCGCCCGTTGCGGAGGCCATGCTGTGAGCCAGGCGTCCCAGGAATTCGTGGAAGTCTTCCTCACGGAAGCCTCCGACCATTTGCAGTTCCTCCGCGAATATGCGGGCGTGCTGCTGGACCCCTACCCCTCGCCCGAGGTCATGGACCGGCTCTACGTGGCCGGCCATACGCTGGAGGGCGCATCCGCCATGTACGGTTACCCGCTGTTCTCGGAAGTGGCGGGCAAGCTCGCCCACATCTTCCAGTACGCGATGAACGCGACCATCGGACCCGACGCTGCCGGTCCGCTGGTCGAGTTCATCTCCGAAGGCGTGGCCCTGCTGGAGTCCGATTTGCTGTTCATCAGCGCCAACGGCGCCGAAACCGCGGAAGACATCGCCGCCTTCAAGGAGCGCTATCCCTTCGCCTTCCCGGCCCCGCTGGCGGACGCGCCCGCCGCAGAGCCTGCTCCGGACAGTATGGGCGACGATCCGCAGCCGTCGGCCGCGTACCCGGCGCCCGCGCCCATGGTGGTGGCGGAAGAGCTGCCGCCGGACGGCGACGTCCCCGAAGAGATCCTGGAGTTCTTCGTGCCCGAGGCCGAGGAGCACCTGCAAGTGGTCACCGACTGCCTGCTGGCGCTCGAGGCCAATCCCAACGCGGAGGACATCCATCGCCTGTTCCGCGCCATGCACACGGTGAAGGGGTCGGCGGCGCAAGTGGGCTTGCAGCGCATCGCCCGCGTGGCCCACCGCGCAGAAGACCTGGTGGGACGCCTGCGCGACGGCCAGCTCCGCCCCAGCGCCGAGATTGTGGACATTTGCCTGGAGGCCGTGGACACGCTGAAAAAGTTCCTCTACCGCCAGTGGCCCAGTGATGAGGCCATGATGGCTGCGGTGGGTCCTCTGCTGGCGCGCATCGCGCGCATGGCTCCAGAAGAAGTGGAGAGTGTTGCCAGCGTCGAAGCGGCCGACGGTGCGCCGCGGGCGAACGAAGAATTTTTTGCCGCTGAAGGCGAAGCGTCCAGCCCTCAGCCGCTGATTGCCCAGAGTTTCTCGGCTGCCTCTCAGCCGGCGCCGGCGCGCGTGGCTCCTGCCGAGGCGGCGCAAGCCGCTGACGCTGCGGCTTCGGGGGAAGCCGCCGCCGAAGGTGAGGCCACGCTCGCCGGCAAAAAAGAACTGGTGGCCATGCCCCAGTCCAAGTCGGTGCGCATCGCCCTGGAGCGCCTGGACCGC
Organism: uncultured Terriglobales bacterium; assembly: GCA_964644115.1. Lineage (GTDB taxonomy): Bacteria > Acidobacteriota > Terriglobia > Terriglobales > Acidobacteriaceae > CAZXVY01. The sequence goes on along the minus strand of CAZXVY010000046.1, from coordinate 7,668 downwards.
ATGATGAACGCGGTGGGCGAGCTGGTCATCAACCGCACCCGCATGATGGGCCGCGTCGCCGAACTGGAACGCCTGGCCGACGTGCTCAACTTCTCCAAGGGCCGCATGTCGGAAAAGGTTTCCGAGTTCCAGGAGAAGCACGAGTTCAGCCGCCTCTCCGGGCCCAAGGCGCCCCAGCCTCAGGCGCCGTCCAGCTATCCGGCTTTCGGATCGTCGTTCTCGGAGTTCTCGGCGACGCCGGACCCTGACTTCAGCGAGCTGGAGATGGACCGCTACGACGATTTCAACATCCTCTCGCGCTCGCTTACGGAAATTTCCGCCGACATTACCGAGGTGCTCACCCAGTTGGGCGGCTTTGTGCGCCGCGTAGACTCCGACATTGATGAGTTCAGCAAGCTGGCCCACCGCCTGCAGGACGAAATCACCCAGGCGCGCATGGTACCCATCGGCAACCTCTACACCCGCATCTCGCGCACCGTGCGCGACGCCGCCAAGGCCTCGGGCAAGCAGGTGGAGCTGACCCTGGCCGGCGCCGAGACCGAGCTGGACAACAACATCATCCAGCAGATTTCCGATCCCCTGATCCACTTGGCGCGCAACGCCGTAGCCCACGGCCTGGAAAGGACCGAGGACCGGCAGCAGGCAGGGAAGGGCAGCCAGGGCAACGTGGCGGTCCGCGCCTACCATCGCGGCAACCACATCTACATTGAAGTGGAAGACGACGGGCGCGGCATTGACTACGCCCGGGTGCGCAATACCGCCATCGAAGCCGGACTGGTTGCCCCCGAGGACGCCGAGCGGCTCGCCGAGCGCGACCTGCTGGAGTTCCTCTTCCACCCCGGATTTTCCACCGCGACCAAGAAGACCGAACTGGCGGGACGCGGCGTCGGCCTGGACGTGGTGCGCGCCAACCTCGCCGCCCTCAACGGCGAAGTGGACATCGAAACCGAACTGGGCAAGGGCACGCGCTTTACCCTCAAGGTCCCGCTCACCCTCATCATCTCGCAGGCGCTCTTCGTGCGCTGCGGCGCCTCCACCTTTGCCCTGCCGCTCTCCTTCGTTGAGGAAATCCGCCGTCTCAAGCAGGCGGAGATCGAGGAAGTGGGCGGCAAGTTGCTCACCCGGGTGCGCGGCGTGGTGACGGAAGTGCTCCGCCTGGATACCCAGCTTGGCCTGGATGCGGTGGAGCCGGTGAACGGCTGGTATCGCATGGTGATTGTGAACGCCGCCGGCCGCCATGTGGGGCTGGTAGTGGAAGAAGTGCTGCGCAAAGATGAAATCGTGATCAAGGGCCTGGGCGACTATCTGCGCAACGTGAAGCTGTTCCCCGGCTCCACCATCGCGCCCGACGGCGCCCTGATCCTGATGATTGACCTGAACCGCCTGGTGGCGGGCGAGTCCATCGAGCGCCGCCCGCTGATGGCCGCCGCGGCCCGCGTGTTCGCTCCCGGGGCCACGGCCGTGGCCGCAGGCTCGATTCCCGCGGCGGCCGTCCAAGCAGTCCCCACCGAAAAGGTAGTGGTGCTGGCCGACGATTCCATCAGCGTGCGCAGGTTCGTGGGCCGCATGTTGGAGAAGGCCGGCTACCGTGTGCGGCTGGCCTCGGATGGGCTGGAGGCGCTGGAGATCGTCACCCAGAACCGCTGCGATCTGCTGGTGACCGATCTGGAAATGCCGCGCACCAACGGGTACGAACTCATGGCCCATCTGCGCCAGGACGCAGCCACGCGCAGCTTGCCGGTGATGGTGGTGACCTCCCGCGCCGGCGCCAAGCACAAGGAGCGGGCTATGAAGGAAGGCGCTTCCTCCTTCATGACCAAGCCGGTGCAGGAAGACATGCTCCTGGCCGCCATCGCCGACCTCATCGGGCCGGCCCTGGCGCCGGCAGCAGAATCCCTGATGGAGACGGTTTCGTAACCCAGACATCGAAATGGAACTGAGCAAACGAATTCGCGTTCTGATTACCGACGACTCGGCCTTCATGCGCAAGGTGCTGCACAGCATTTTCGCCACCGACCCGCAGCTCGAGGTGGTGGGCGAAGCCCGCGACGGCCGCGATGCCGTCGCCCAGGCCGAGGCCCTCAAGCCCGACGTCATCACCATGGACATCAACATGCCGCACATGGACGGCTTGCAGGCCACCGAGGCCATCATGTCCTCCAACCCGCGGCCCATCGTCATCGTGAGCTCCGAATCGCGCGAGGGCGCCGACATCACCCTGAAGTCGCTGGAACTGGGCGCCATTGACTTCGTCCCCAAGCCCACCAGCGGCGTGGACCTCGACATGAACAGCGTGCGCGAGGACCTGTGCCGCAAGCTGAAGATGGCGGCCAAGGTGCGCGTGGTGCGCACCGCCACCCGCTCCCGGCTGGGCCAGGAAATCGCTAGTTCGACGCCGCGCGTAGAGCCCGGACAGCACCCGCTGCCGCGCCCCGCGCCGCCCCCGCCCCTGGCGCCGGCGGTCGCTGCGGGACGCTTTCGCGAGGCCATGTCCGCCGCCAACGGCAAGTTCCCCATCGTGGCCATCGCCTCCTCCACCGGAGGTCCGGCCACCCTGCTCAAGCTCTTCCCGGCCTTCCCCAAGGATTTTCCGGGAGCGGTGATCATCGCGCAGCACATGCCGGGAACCTTCACCGCACAGTTCAGCCAGCAGCTCGGCGAAATCACGGCCATGAAGGTGAAGGAGGCGGAGGCCGGCGAGATCGTGCAGGCGGGCACGGCGTATGTGTGCCCGGGAACGCACCATCTGCGGCTCTCGCCCACCGGGCGCATCGCGCTGGACGACGGCCCCCGCATCTCCGGCTACCGGCCTTGCGCCGACGTCACCCTGGAAACCGTGGCCGCCTTTGCCGGCCCGCTCAGCGTGGGCGTGGTGCTCACCGGCATGGGCAGCGACGGCTCCCGCGGCGTGCAAGCGGTGCGCGCTGCCGGCGGCCACGTGATCGCCCAGGACGAAGCCACTTCCATGATCTTCGGCATGCCCGCCGAGGCCATCAAGACCGGCGCCGTGCATCAGGTGCTCGCCCTGGACAACATCTATGCCGCCATCGAGAAGCGCGTGCTCTTCGTCTTCGGCGCGCAGAAAGTGGGTGCGCTGTGAAACTGGGAAGACTCGAAGCCCCCGCCAGAAGGATGGCGCGCCACACCCGCCGCAGCGAGGCCGTGATCCTTTTTGCCGTGGGCGGAACCACCTTCGCCATCGCCGCCGCGGCCGTGGAAGAGATCCGCGGTCCCCAGGGCTTGCGCCCGCTGGCGGGCGACGCCGCTCAGGGCAGCCTGGCCAAAGTCCGGCACACTCTGGAACGCGCCGGCAGGACCTTCTTCGTGGTGGACGCCGCCGCTCACTTCCATACGCCTCGCGTCCAGCCCACGCGCCTGCTGATGCTGCGCAATTCCTCGGTTGCCGTTGCCGTCGAAAGCATCGATCGCATGTCTGCAATCCAAACGCTCTATCCGCTGCCCGCCGCCTTCCGCGGCGACGAGCGCCGCTGGTACCGCGGGCTGGCCCTGATCGGCGACCAGGTGGTGCCGGTGGTGGACCCGGAAATGTTTCTCACCCGCGCCGAGCAGATGGTAGTAATCGCGGGGGCAGCCGCCTCGCAACTGGCTCCAGGAGCGGTGTACGCATGACGCACAAGGCCTCAAATTCGTTTGTTCTTTTCCCGCTGGGTAAAAAGCGCTTCGCGCTGCCCGCCGGCCAAGTCACGGAACTGGCGCGCCCCGACTGCCTGCATTCCTTTCCCCACACCACCTGGCTGCAGGCCGGAGTGCTGGTGCGCCGCGGCAACATTGTTCCCGTGTGCGACGTGGCCCAGGTGCTCATCGGACCCAGCTCGCCCTCGCGCCGCTTCTACCTCATCGCCACGCGCTGCTTCGACGGCGTCCTGGAGAGCACGGCCATCCCCGTCTCCGGCGACTGCGAACTGGTGCGCGCGGACATGATTCCGCCCACCGGCAAACTGCCGGATTACGTCAGCGGCTTGCTGCCCCTGGCCAAGGAGATCGTCGAGGTCCTCGACCTGGATCTTCTGGCGGCCGGAGAGGAAGCGCGATGAGTACCCAGGCCATGCAGGCCCCCAAGCTGCTTTTGATCGACAGCAACGTCTTCTTCGCCAAGCGGCTCGCCGACGCGCTCCAAGGCGAAGGGTTTGAGGTGGTGCACAGCACGCAGTCGTCCTATGCGCTCACCATGCTGGAGTGGGACACGCCGGCGGCCATTCTGTGCTCCACCAGCCTGCGGGAGCTGCCCGCCTTCGAGATTCCGCCCATCGTGCATGCCGACGCCAAAACCGCGCACATTCCGGTGATTGCCATGGGCGACGGCGGCGACCAGGCGCTGATGGCTGCCTACCGCGCCGGTTGCGCCGATTACGTGGACCGCCGCATCGGCCCCAACAGTATCGCCATGCACGTGCGCGCGTTTTTCCGCAGCCAGAACGAGGGCTTCCAGCCGACGCAAATGCTGGGCAGCTCCGACACCGCGCTCAGCGGCAGCCTCACCCATCTTGACCTGCCGGGTGTGGTGCAGATGCTGGTGCATTCCCGCCAGGCCGGCGCCCTGCACGTGAACACCGGCTCCATCGACGGCATCATCTTCTTCGATGCCGGCGACCTCAGCCACGCCGAAAGCGGCGAGCTGGCCGGTGACGATGCCGTGGTGCACATCATCAAGAACTGCAACGGCGCCCAAGGGGGCGTGTACAAGTTCGTCCCCGGCGTTACTGCCACCACCCGGACCGTGCTGCGTTCGGCCACCGACCTCATGCTCGATGCTCTTCGCGAACTCGACGAAGGCGAGCAGGAGTCCAATGAAGGAGGCTCGCAATGAACGACATCCCCCACAACCCGGCAGCCGGCGCCCCCACCGTCTTCTTCATAGACGACAGCGCCACCATGCGCGAGGTCATCAAGGTCGCATTCCGCCGCGAGAACATGCAGGTGGTTGCCTGTCACGACGCGGCCAGCGCCTTCGCCCTGATCGAGCTGAACGCGCCCGACGTGGTCATCACCGACGTCATCATGCCCGACAAGGACGGCTACGAGGTCTGCCAGTTCATCAAGCAGCATCCGCGCCTGGGGAAAACGCCGGTGATTCTGATGTCGGGCGTGGTCAACAAGGCGGTAGCCGACAAAGCTTTTGCCGTGAAGGCCGACGAGTTGGTGCGCAAGCCCTTCCAGCCCCAGGACCTGATTACCCGCGTGAAGCACCTGCTGCATCCCAACGACAACGGCGCCGCCGCGGGAAATGGGCGCGCGCCAGCCCCGGCCGCTCCTCTGCCGCCGGCGCACGCCGCCGCTACGCTCAGCAGCATTTTCGCCGCGTCCGGCTCGGTTCCGGCAGCAGCGCGTCCTCCGGCCAATGTGCCGCCGGCTGCCGCGCCGCCGCGTCCGTTCGCGCCCGCGCCTGCCGCCGGCATGGCAACTTCGGCTGACGGCGCCCGCATGCGCATCGACATTCTGCGCCTCGAAGGACTGGTCAGAAAATTGCAACTGGAACTGGAGGCGGAACGCGAATACTCCCACGCTCTGGAAGCGCACTTCAAGACGCTGCAGGGAGCGGGATGACATGTAGGCACGGGCGCCCTCGCCCGTGCGGCGGCGCGCAGTGCCGCAATGACAATAGGAATTCGAGGCCCAGAGATCCCTCGCTACGCTCGGGATTTCGGCGCGCGGCTCAGACGCCGCGCAAGCGCCTCAAGTTTATGTCGTCGCTCGGGGAGGAGAGACGGCGTGAAGCGGCGTCCCGGTGGAGCCGGGGCGCCGTTATGAAGATTGAAGGTTTTGCGTCGTCAAACCTCGGGGGAGGAGCGGCGCAAAAACGGGGCGACTCCGTTGCAATCGGGGCGCCCCTTGTTAATTGTTTGCCATTCCGAGGCCGCGACAGCGGCCGAGGAACCCCTATAGCCTGCCGATTCGCCTGGGTACACACCGATAGTCCTTCGTGGCAATAGGGTTTCCTCGCTTCGCTCGGAACAAGAAGAACGCCAAGACCTGCTCACGTAAACAAAAACTCCTTGGTCCGCAAATCCCGTATGGTGTCCCGCAGCTTCGCCGCCTTCTCGAACTCGAACTTCTTCGCCGCCTCGCGCATCTCGGTCTCCAGGCGCGTGGCGTACGTGTCCAGCTCTTCCTGATTGCTGAACTCGGGGATTTCCTTGAGGTCCAGCGGGACGTTGCAATAGTCGGCTTCGACAATTGCCACCAGCGACATCTCCAGGGGGCGCACGATGGACGCCGGCGTAATCCCGTTGGCTTCGTTGTAGGCATGCTGCAGGGCGCGGCGGCGGTTGGTTTCGTCCATCGCCCGCTGCATGGAGTCGGTCACCCGGTCGGCATACAGAATGGCGCGCGCGTTCAAATTGCGCGAGCAGCGCCCCATGGTTTGGATGAGCGACCCCGAGGAGCGCAGGAAGCCTTCCTTGTCGGCATCCAGGATGGCCACCAGCGACACCTCCGGCAGGTCCAGCCCTTCGCGCAGCAGGTTGATGCCGATGAGCACGTCGAACTCGCCGCGCCGCAGGTCGCGCAGGATCTTTACCCGCTCCAGGGTCTCGATCTCGGAGTGCAGATAGCGGCAGCGCACGCCCACCTCGCTGTAATACTCGGCCAGGTCCTCGGCCATGCGCTTGGTGAGCGTGGTCACCAGCACGCGCTCGCCCTTCGCGGCGCGTTCGCGGATTTCCGCCAGCAGGTCGTCAATCTGGCCCTTCACCGCGCGCACTTCGACTTCGGGATCCACCAGCCCCGTGGGCCGGATGATCTGCTCCACCACCACGCCCGCCGACTTGGTCAACTCATACGGCCCGGGTGTGGCCGATACGTAGACGGCCTGATTGACGCGGTGTTCGAACTCCTCGAACGTCAGCGGACGATTGTCCAGCGCCGAAGGCAGGCGGAAGCCGTACTCCACCAGGGTCTGCTTGCGCGAGCGGTCGCCGTGATACATGGCGTGCAGTTGGGGCACGGTCTGGTGCGACTCGTCGAGAAACAGCAGGTAGTCGCGGGGCACGTAATCGAGCAGCGTGGGCGGCGCTTCGCCCGGCAGGCGTCCGGAAAAATGCCGCGAGTAGTTTTCGATGCCGTGGCAGTAGCCGATTTCCTTGATCATTTCCACGTCGAAGCGGGTGCGCTGGTGAACGCGCTGCGATTCCACCAGGCGTCCCTGGCGCTCCAGTTCCTCCTCCCACCACGCCAGCTCCGCCAGGACGGAATCTATCGCCTGGTCGCGCGTTTCCTTCGACATCACGTAGTGGGTCTTGGGATAGATGGGCAGGCGCGCGTACTTTTGTTTCACCGTGGCGAACAGCGGATCGATCTGGGAGAGCGATTCGATCTCGTCGCCCCACAGCTCGATGCGGTAGGCCATGTCGTCGTAGGTGGGGAAGACTTCGATCACGTCGCCGCGCACGCGAAAGGTCCCGCGGCGGAAGTCCACATCGTTGCGCTGGTAGAGGATCTCCACCAGCCGCCGGATGATGTCTTCGCGCTTGATCTTCTGCCCCTTCTCCAGAAACATCATCATGCCGTAGTAGGCCTCGGGCGAGCCCAGGCCGTAGATGCAGCTCACCGACGCCACAATTAAACAGTCGCGGCGCTCAAATAAAGACCGCGTCGCCGAGAGCCGCAGCTTGTCCAGCTCGTCGTTGATGGTGGCTTCCTTCTCGATGT
>CAZXVY010000045.1:0-12664 GCA_964644115.1 uncultured Terriglobales bacterium | reverse complement strand
GCGCCGTCTGGCGGCGGTGGTCTTCACCGACGACTTGCGGTCCGACTACGGACGGGTGCTGGCGCGCGAGCTGCGGCGGCGGGTGGGCGACGTGGAAATGGTGTACGTGGACGTCTCGACGGCGCGCGCCATGAGCGAGCGCGTGTATGAGGCAGTGGACCAGGCCCAGGCGGTGATTGCCGCAGTGTACGTGACGCCCACCTCGGGCAAGCGAGTGCGCGGCACGAAGGCGAAGATGGCCGGCATCCCGGATGCCCATGCCGCGCTGCTGCACGGCATCCTGGAGCGGGCCCGGGCAAGAACCGTGGTGGTCGCGCTGGGAAGCCCGTACCTGGCGGGCGATTTTCCGGAAGTCGAAAACTATTTATGCACGTTCTCGGGCATGCCGGTGTCGGAGCTGAGCGCGGTGAAAGCGCTGTTCGGGGAAATGTCCATCCGCGGGAAGATGCCGGTGAGCATACCCGACGTCGCCGAGCGGGGCTCGGGGATCGAGGTTCCGGTGCGCAGCGCGCCCATCACCCAGGCGGGCCCGGTGCAGGCCCTGGGCCGGTAGAACCTCCTCCCAGGCTGAGAAAAACTTAACCCCCTTACGTCGAAATGTTGCTCGGAGGCACTCGCATGACAATCAGGAAGAAACACACTTTCGCCGCCTTCGCGGTGGCGCTGACAATGGCGGTCACAGCATGCAGTATGCGTGTGGATGAAAAAGACGAAGGCAAGGAAAAGCGGGTCGAAATTGAAACCCCGGCCGGGGAGCTGAAGGTACGAACCAACGAAGAGGCGGACGTGAAGGAGATCGGGCTGCCGGCGTATCCCGGAGCGCGGCCCGCGAAGGACGGGGATGAATCGGGCGCGCACGTCTCCATCGCCACCGCCCTGTTCGGGCTCAAGGTGGTGGCCGCCAAGTTCGAGTCGGACGACTCGCCGCAGAAAGTGCTGGCTTTCTACCGGCCGCACCTGGAAAAGTACGGCAAGGTCACCGAGTGCCACGGCGACGTGGACTTCCGCGGCGAGAAGGGATCGAAGGAGATCGTTTGCAAGCCGGGAAAGGGCGACGACGACGAAACCGAATTGGTGGCAGGCTCCGGAGAACGCTTCCGCGTAGTGGGCGTGCAGCCGCACGGCAAGGGCAGCAAATTCGGTCTGGCCTACGTGAGCCTGCGCGAGGGCCGGGAGAAGATGTAGCGCGGCCGGCGTTGAGCTGCTGCTCCAGCAGGTAGAAGCGGCCGAGCCACGAGTTCTTGCGCCGCCTGCGAGACTGCGATAAGGTTGCGGCTTCGTGGAGCCGGCCTGCCATCAATGCGGACACCCGCTCGCAGAACGCGCGGCCTTCTGCTTCAAGTGCGGAGCGCCGCAGATTCACGTGAGTTCTCCAGAAGAAACGCCGGCCGGCGAGGCTGCGCCAGCCGAACTTCCCGCAGTTCCCCTGCCTGATGCGCCACCTGCCGTGCCGCCATCTGAGGCGCTCGGCATGGGACCGGCGCCGATAGCTGCGGCTGGGGTGGCGGCCGCGCCCGCCAGAATTGCGTGGTCGCGGGCGCTGCCGGTTCTGCTTCTCACCGGGTTTTTAACGGCCGCGGTGTCCACCGTTCCTTTGCTCGAATTTCTCTGTTGCCTGTGGGCGCTGGCGGGAGGAGCAGCCGCCGTGGCCCTTTACCGCCGGCGGGCGGAGCACAGCGTGACCACCGGGATGGGGGCGCGGCTGGGGGCGACGGCAGGCCTCGCAGGATGCGTGTTTTTCTCGCTGGCGTTCTTGGGCAAGCTGATGATCTTTGGCCGGGAGTTTCGCGAAGCCATTCGCGAAGCTGCGGCGCGCAATCCCGACCCCAAGGCAGCGGAAATCAATCAGTGGCTGGCCTCACCGGAAGGCGCCGCGCTGATCCTGATCATTTATCTCGCGGCATTCCTTCTCTCGATCCTGGTTTTTTCCACTATTGGCGGAGCATTGGGGGCGGCACTGTTCGGAGAAAAGGCCCCTCCATCCACCGGCCGCCAGACGTAAGTAATTGCAGATAAAGCACTTATTTTGAAAGAAACGGTGCCACCGGCAGCCTTGCTGGGGCCCTTGGCCAGCTTCTATCCGGCACCGTTGGCTTGCGGGCAGGCAGCCCTGCCGCGTATGATTCTGGCCCGCTGCACAAGAAATGTGGCAGCGTCTCCTCGGAGGAACCTGGGATGAGTGCAAACACCCGAAGCCGGACGTCGGGCGGGCACAGTGCGCCGCAGTCGGGAGGGCAGCAGTTGATGTCAGCGTCAGAGATCGAGCGGACTCTGGTGCGCCTGGCCCACGAGATTGTAGAGAAAAACAACGGTGTGGCCAACTTGGGGCTGGTGGGCATCAAGCGGCGGGGTGTGCCGCTGGCCCAGCGGCTGGCGAAATACGTGCAACGCAGCGAGAAAGCCAAGGTGCCGGTGGGCATCCTGGACATTTCCTTGTACCGCGACGACCTCTCGCTCATCGGCCCCAAGCCGGTGGTGCAGAAAATGGCCATCGGGTTCGACGTGGAGGGAATGGACATCATCCTGGTGGACGACGTGCTCTACACCGCGCGCACCACACGCGCCGCCATGGACGCCCTGTTTGACCACGGACGGCCGCGGCGGGTGCAGCTTTGCGTGCTCATTGACCGCGGACACCGCGAGCTTCCCATCGAGGCAGCCTTCATAGGGCGGCGGGTGGAGACCACGAACACGCAGGTGATCAAGGTGAGCCTGGCGGAAGTGGACGGCAGCGACAAAGTCATGCTGGTGGAGCAGCCGGCGGCTTGAGCCCGCGTGCCCACGGCGGTAACTCGCGGCCGGCGACGCGCAGCCGGCGGGCACGCTCGCTGCTGGGGATCGAGCCGCTGGCGACGGAAGAAATCGTTGCCCTGCTCAAGCTGGCGCGACGCATGAACCCGGATCGTCCGCGTCCGCTGCTGCGGCGGAAGCGGGTGGCGCTGCTGTTCTACGAAGCCTCGACGCGCACCCGGGTTTCTTTTGAGTTCGCCGCCCAGGCGCTGGGCGCCAGCACCACCGTCATCCACGCCAAGTCGTCGAGCATCGAGAAGGGCGAGTCGCTGCTGGACACGGGTTACACCCTGCAGGCAACGGGAGCCGACGTGATCGTCGTCCGCCATCCTTCGCCGGGTGCTCCGGCCTATCTCGCGGAGCACGTCGAGAGCGCGGTGATCAATGCCGGCGACGGCATGCACGAGCACCCCACGCAGGCGCTGCTGGATGCCTACACCATCCTGCGCCATCGGAAGTCGCTCTCGGGATTGCGGGTGGCCATGGTGGGCGACATCTACCACAGCCGCGTGGCGCGGTCGAATATTCATTTGCTGTCGCGCTTAGGGGCGCAGATCACGCTGTGCGGGCCTCCAGAACTGGCGCCCGACGTCACCGCCACACTGGTCCCTGGTTTGCGGGTGAGCCGGCACCTGGACGAGGCGCTGCGCGGAGCCGACGTCATCCTGATGCTGCGGGTGCAAAAAGAGCGGCTGGCAGGACTGAAAGTGCGCGCCTCCGACTATGTGGCCGCTTACCAGCTCACCGCCGAACGGTTGAAGCTGGCGCGGCGTGATGCCCTGGTGCTGCATCCCGGGCCCATGATCCGGGGCATGGAACTGGCCAGCGAAGTGGCCGACGGCCCCCAGTCGGTGATCCGCGAGCAGGTGAAGAACGGAGTGGCGGTACGCATGGCGGTGCTGGCTTCGGTTTTAGGAGGCAGGAGGTAGGCGGTAGGAGGTTAGGAGGCAGGAAGGTTTGGTCAAAGGGAAGAAAAGCGAAACGTTGCTGATCCGCGGGGGTCGGGTGGTGGATCCGGCGGCGCGCGTGGACGGGGAAATGGACGTGCTGCTGCGCGACGGGCGCGTGGCGGAGGTGGCTCCCCGCAACAAAGTCCGCGGCGGGGCTGATGAAACCCTGGACGCGCGCGGATTGATCGTGGCGCCGGGCTTTATTGACCTGCACGTCCACCTGCGCGAGCCCGGACAGTCGCACAAGGAAAGCATCGTCACCGGGACCGCGGCGGCGGCGGCCGGAGGGTTCACCTCGGTGTGCGCCATGCCCAATACCTCTCCGGTGAACGACTCCGCGGAGATCACGGCCTGGATGCTGCACCCGGACCGGGGCGCGCTGGTGAACGTCTTTCCCATCGCGGCGGCCACCATGGGCAGCAAGGGGGAACGGCTTACCGATTTCCGCAGCCTGCATCGGGCGGGCGCGGTAGCGTTTACCGATGATGGCCGGCCCATCCTGGACGAGAACCTGATGCGCGAAGCTTTGCGCGCGGCGGCGCAACTTCAAGCACCGGTAGTGCAGCACGCCGAGGACACGCGGCTGACCGCGGGCTGCCCCATGAACGAAGGTCCAACGGCGTTCCGCCTGGGCCTGCGCGGCATGACGGCGGCGGCGGAAGCGGAAATCGTGGAGCGCGACCTGCTGCTGGCCAGGCAGGCGGGCGCGCACCTGCACGTGGCGCATGTGTCCACCGCGGCCGCGCTCAAGGCGGTGCGCCGGGGCAAGCGCAACCGTCAAACGGTGACCTGCGAGGTCACGCCCCATCACTTCACCCTGCTCGACGAAAACGTGGGCGAGTACGACACGCGCTTCAAGATGAACCCGCCGCTGCGATCGGCGGCGGACCGCGAGGCCATCCTGGTAGCGCTGGCCGACGGCTCGATTGACGCCATCGCCACCGACCACGCGCCCCACGCTGCGCACGATAAAGAGGTGGAGTTCGAGCGGGCCGCCTTCGGCGTCACCGGTCTGGAAACCGCGCTGGGGCTGGCCATCACCCGCCTGCTGCGGGAGAAGCGCATCCCCCTGGCGCGCATTGTGGAGTTGCTCTCTTCCGGCCCCGCTCGCGTGATGGGATTGAAGGGCCGGGGCACGCTGGCGCGCGGCTCGGTGGCCGATGTAACCATCTTCGATCCGGTGGCGCGCTGGACCTTCAGCGCCGAGCGCTCGCGCTCCAAGTCGCGCAATACGCCCTTCGACGGCTGGCAGCTCACGGGCAAGGTCGTGGCCACGATCGTGGGCGGGAGAATCGTCTACCGGGCAGATTAGGCGGGGTCTTCTCCACCTTGGCCGCTGACCCGCAGCCGGACCTACCGGCTCACATCCCTTGCGGAATGACAGATCCCGACGCTTCCGCCGAGCCGGTGCGAGGCCGTAAGATCGAGGGCAAGCAAAGTCGCTTGACTTACTTATGAAGCAAATGTAGGATTGCTTAATGAAAAGTAAGACGCCAACGAACGGCGTGATTGTCAGCACCAAGGGGCAGATTGTGATCCCGGCCCGTCTCCGACAACGCTTCCACATTCGCAAGGGCACCCGGCTGGCCGTGTTCGAGGAAGACGGGCGGCTGGTCGTTCAGCCTATGGCGGACTTCATCCGCAGCCTTCGGGGCACTCTCAAGAAGGGGCGGTACACGCTTCGCGAATTCCTGCGCCAGCGGAAGCAGGACCGCTACGCGTGAAGTGCTATGTGCTGGATGCCAGCGCGCTGATTGCTCTGCTGGTGGACGAGCCTGGGGCGGCCACGGTGCAATCGGTCCTGCTCCAGGTTGAGGAAGGCCGCTGCCAGGCACTGATGAGCGTGGTGAACTGGGGAGAGGTCTATTATTTCCTGCTGCGCAACCGGCACCCGGGCGCGTCCCGTCTGCAGGCGGTCCCGGTATCACTTATCGACGCCGATATCCGTGTGGCCAGGCTGGCCGCCGGTTTCAAAGTGCGCAACAACCTTCCCTACGCGGATGCTTTTGCGGCGGCCGTAGCTATCCAAGAGGGTGGAACGCTGCTTACTTGCGACACAGACTTCCTGCGCGTGGAGGATCAGGTAGACATCCGCTGGCTGGTGCCCAGGTAGCCTGGGCAATCAGAGCTGCTCCTCCAGCGCCCAGCATTGCACCCAATACCCACCGCACCTCGGGCCAGTTGCCGTGCAGTCCGGCCGACTCGGCGAAGAAGTCGAGTAGGCTCACCAGAACGGTGGCGGCCAGAAACCCGAGAATCGCGCGGCGAGGCGCAGGGATCCACCCGCCTGCCACCGCGCCCAGGTAGATTCCGAGGCAGCGGATGCAGACCGCGGCGGGCGCGCCTGCGATCCAGAAAGATCGCGCCGGATCCTGATGGCAGACGCGAGAGAAGAACTGGAGGAGGGCGAAGGCGGAGAGGGCGAAGCCGAGTTTCGCGAGCAGGGGCGCGGCGAGGGCGGCGGCGGTGAGCGCGGCGGGAAGCAGCGAGACGGTGGCTCTGTGGGTTGACATAGGGCGTTCGAAAACCAAGATCCTTCGACTCGTCCTCCTTCGCGCGTCGCCCGCCGTGCGGCGGGCTCCGCGTTCGGTCGGGCTCGCTCAGGATGACAATTCTTTAGCAGCTCTTATCTGCAGCTCTTATCTGCTGCTCTTATCTGCTGCTCTTGTCTGCTGCTCTTGTCTGCTGCTCTTGTCCGCTGCTCTTGTTCGCTGCTCTTGTTCGCTGCTCTCATCCAATGATGCCCAGCCTCTTCCCCACGCGGCTCAGCGTCTCCAGCGCCTTCTCCAGCACCTCGCGGGTGTGAGTAGCGGTGACGATGGTACGGATGCGGGCCTTGCCCTCAGCGACGGTGGGGAAGGCGATGCCGGTGGCCATCACTCCTTCTTCGAACAGGGCGCGCGAGAAGTCCATGGCCAGGCGGCCTTCGCCCACGATGACGGGCGTGATGGGAGTCTCGCTGGCGGGCGTGTTCTGGCCCCCGATGTTAAAGCCGAGCGCGCCCAGCTCCTGTTTGAAGAAGCGCGTGTTCTCCCAGAGCTTCTCGATGCGCTGGGGCTCCTGCTCCAGCACATCGAAAGCCGCGATGCAGGTGGCGGCCACCGAAGGCGGATGCGAGGTGGAGAACAGGAACGGCCGGCCGCGGTGATATAGAAATTCGATGAGATCGCGGGTTCCGCAGACGTATCCTCCGAGCGCGCCGATGGCCTTGGACAGAGTGCCCACCTGGATGTCCACGCGGCCGTGCATGCCGAAGTGATCAATGGTGCCGCGGCCGTTGCGGCCGAGAACGCCGGAGGCGTGCGCGTCGTCCACCATCATGATGGCGCCATACTTCTCCGCCAGGCCGCACAGCCCGGGTAGCGGAGCGATGTCGCCGTCCATGGAAAAGACGCCGTCGGTGATCAGCAGTTTGCGTCCGGACTGCGCGGCGACGCCGGCCAGTTGCTCTTCGGCGTGGGCCACGTCCTTATGGCGAAAGACCTTGATGGTGGAGCGCGAGAGGCGCGCGCCGTCAATGATGGAGGCGTGGTTGAGTTCGTCGGAGATGATGAAGTCGTCCTTGCCGAGAATCGCCGAGACCGTGCCCGCGTTGGCGGCAAAGCCCGACTGAAACACCACCGAGGCCTCGACGTCCTTGAAGCGCGCGATCTTCTGCTCCAGCTCCATGTGGATGGCCATGGTTCCTGCGATGGTGCGTACCGCGCCCGAACCCACACCGTACTTGCGCGTCGCTTCCAGTGCGGCCTCGCGCAGCTTGGGGTGTGTGGTCAGCCCCAGATAGTTGTTGGACGCCAGGTTGATGACCTTGCGCCCGTCGAAGGTGCAGACCGGCGCCTGCTCGTCCTCCAGCACGCGCAGACGGAAGTAGGTGCCCTTCTGCTTGAGGTCGGCGAGCTGGTCGCTGAGGTAGGCGAGAGGATTGGTGCGGGTGGCGGTGGACATGGCGGCAGATAGTGTAAATCTTCGTGCAGCAGCGCGGGCAAGATGCCCGCGCGACAGCCGGCGGGACGCCGGCGCTACGCGCTATTTCACGCCGTTGGGATAGAGCAAGATCTTGCTGGCTTCGCCGCTAGTGAGCCGTTCCATGCCGCGGGCGAAGTCGCGCATGGGCATACGGTCGGTGATGACGGGCGTGAGGTCGAGCTTGCCGCTCTTGAGCAGGGCCTGCATCTGGTACCAGGTCTGGTACATGCGGCGCCCGTGGATGCCCTGGACGGTGATGCCCTTGAAGATGATGTCTTCGGAGAAATTGAGGGAGACGGGTTTGGAGGTGAGGCCCAGAAGGGAGATGCGGCCACCGCGGCGCACGATGTCAAAGGCGGTTCGAATGGCGTCGGGGTGTCCGGCCATTTCGAGGACCACATCGGCGCCCACGCCGCTGGTCATGTCGAGCACGGCAGACCTGACGTCTTGCGTGGAGGGATCGAAGACGTGGTCGGCGTTCATCTGGTGGGCGATCTTGCGGCGGTGCGGGTTGACCTCGATGGCGAACACGGTGGAAGCGCCCAGCGCGCGCGCCACCGCGATGGCGAAAAGGCCGATGGGACCGCAGCCGGTGATGGCCACGGTGCGGGCCGCGATCTCGCCGGCGAGCACGGCGTGCACGGCGTTGCCCAGGGGATCGAGCACGGAGGCGTAATCGGGCGGGATGGAAGGATCAATCTTCCAGATGTTGGACTCGGGGATGCGGACGAACTCGGCGAAAGCGCCGTCGGAATCCACGCCGATGATGGTGACGTTCTGGCAGATGTGCGCGTCGCCGGTGCGGCACTGCAAACACTTGCCGCAGGCCACGTGCATCTCCGCGGAGACGAAGTCGCCGGGCTTGACGGTGGAGACCTCGCGGCCTACCGCGGCCACTTCGCCGCAGAACTCGTGTCCGGGAATCAGCGGCGGATGAATGCGGCGTTGCGCCCAGGAATCCCAGTTGTAGATGTGCAGATCGGTGCCGCAGACCGAGGCCACGCGCACGCGCACCAGGACATCGGTAGGGCCGAACTGAGGAACGGCGACGTCGCGGATTTCCGCGCCCGCCTTGGGCTCGACCTTTACGACCGCCAGCATGGTGTCAGACATTCGGTGGGCCTGCGTGCCGCCAAGCCCGGTGATTCTAGCACGGCTATTTCGCCGGGCGCTTGTGCGTCTTGAACGCGCTGAGGGCCTGGCTCTTATCGGCCTTCATAAACTTCCCCAGCCTCCGCCGCCGGGCGATTCGATGCGGATGCGCTCGCCTTTGCGCAGGCGCACACTGGCTTTCCCGGGAACTCGCTGGCTCGAGCCGTCGCCGCGGATGACCTCGGCGCGGCCGGGTGCGCCGTCGCGGCCGCCCTTCAGGCCGTAGGGGCCGCGCGAGCGGCGGTCGGCGAGCAAGGTGACTTCGGAGTCGGTGAGGACCTCCACTTCGCGCACGATGCCGTCGCCTCCGCGGTGGCGTCCCGCGCCACCCGAGCCGCGGCGCAGCGAGTAGCGCGTGATGCGGAACGGATAGGCGTATTCCAGCGCCTCGGCGGGCGTGTTGAGCGAGTTGGTCATGTGGGTGTGGATACCGGAGACGCCGTCTTTCGAGGGGCGCGCGCCCAGGCCTCCAGCGATGGTTTCGTAGTAGGCGAAGGGCGCGCCGGTGCGCGGGTCCGTGCCGCCAATGGTGAGATTGTTCATGGTGCCCGACGATCCTGCCAGGATGCGATGCGGCATGGCCTGGGCCAGCGCGCGCAACAGCACGTCCACGATGCGCTGCGAGGTTTCTACATTTCCGCCGGCAACGGCGGCGGGCGGGCGAGCGTTGACCACCGTGCCCAGCGGAGCTATCACACGCACGGGGCGCATCAGGCCGGCGGTGGCGGGGACATCTTCCGCCACCAGGCAGCGGAAAACGTAGAAGCACGCCGAGTAGGTGATGGCTTCCACGGCGTTGACGCTGCCTTCGACCTGCGGATCGCTGCCGGTGAAATCCACGGTGACGATGTGCGGACCTGGTGTCCGGCCCGGGGCGCTCCTTCCTGGGCGACGCGCGGCCGAGGACGGCCGCGCCACATGAAACGTCACGGTAGCCGCGATGCGCACCGGCTTCCTTGTGATGCCGTCGTCGTCGAGAAAGTCCTGGGCGCGGAACTTGCCGCGCGGCGCCGTGGCCAGGAAGGCGCGCATCATTTCCTCCGAGTAGTCAAGCAGGGCGCGCATGGCGCGGCGTACGCGTGGCACTCCGTAGCGGCGGCAGACCTCGCGCAAACGAGTGGCCCCGGTGTGGCAGGCGGCGATCTGCGCGCCCAAGTCACCCTCGCGCTCGCGGGGGGTGCGCACGTTGTTGAGCAGAAGCGCGAGTACGTCGCGGTCCGTCGAGCCGCGGCGCACCAGCTTCACCGGAGGGATGCGCACGCCTTCCTGGTAGAT
The DNA here is from genome assembly GCA_964644115.1 of uncultured Terriglobales bacterium. GTDB lineage: Bacteria > Acidobacteriota > Terriglobia > Terriglobales > Acidobacteriaceae > CAZXVY01. The sequence continues at coordinate 2,531 of CAZXVY010000045.1, read as the reverse complement.
CTCGCGGCACAGGCCCATGGAGCCGGCGTAGGCGCCTCCCACGTCGGCGTGGTGGGCGCGGCTGGCGACGTAGAAGTCGGGTGCGCGGCTGCGAATCCGCCCGGGACTACGCTTCGCCGCCGGGGACGGCGGCGCCACATACACGGGCGCGACCAGAGTGATGTCGGGCAGATGAGTGCCGCCGCAGAAGGGGTCATTGAGCATGGCAATGTCGCCGGGGTCGAGGGGGAAGGCGTCCATGGCGGCGCGCACCGACATGGGCATGGAGCCGAGGTGCACGGGCATATGGTCGCCCATGGCCACGACTTCTCCGGCGGCATCGAAGACGGCGCACGAGTAATCGCGGCGCTCCTTGATGTTGGGCGAGAAGGCGGTGCGGCGCAGCGCGGCGCCCATCTCCTCGGCGATGGAGTGGAAAATGTTCTTGAAGACTTCGAGTTCGATGGGATCGCGGCGCATTTGCGAGGTTTCGGGTTTCAGGTTTATCGTTTCTGGAGAATCTATGGACGACAGGAGTTTACGTCATCAGAAGGCAGCGCGTGCGCGCGGAGAGAGCGGCGCACAGGAGTCGCGGGACGCGGGCGGGACGCCCGCGCGACATGGCCACGACACAATTCCGTTAACAGCGGCTGAAAGTTCTTATTGACAGCGATGCGGAATGACCGCACTATCAGCCAAAGGTTCCGGGTGCGCCGAATGGGACGCAACGGAACGGGATAGGAGTCCAATTCGAGGGAGAATGGACGGAGGAATCGCCGTGATGAAGAAGAAGAAAGCCAAGAAGAAAAAGAAGTAGCAGCAGGCGAGGCAAGGCCTCGCGCAGTGGCTTTCGGGCCTCCGCGGAAGCGGCGGCCCTTTTCATTTGACGCTGTGTGCGGCAGGGCCGTACCATCCGGGCAGCAAACCTTTCTCGATGAAGCGCAGCGCCAGAGCCGGCCGCACCCGCAGCGTGGAAGTGGTGGTGCCCGACAAGTTGTATTTCCGCATCGGGGAAGTGGCGCGCCTCTGCCGCCTGCCCACCTACGTCCTGCGCTTCTGGGAAAAAGAATTCGCTCAGCTCCGGCCCAACAAGAGCAGCAGCGGACAGCGCATGTACCGGCGCCGTGAAGTGGAGGCGGCGCTGCGCATCAAGCACCTGCTTTACGAAGAAGGCTTCACCATCGCCGGCGCCCGCCTGCAACTGCGCGCCGAGAGCAAGGCCGGCCTCCAGAACGCGCTGCCCTTCGTGGCTCCAGCGTCGCGCAAGGAGCTGCATGTGGTGCGGCAGGGGTTGAAGGAAGTACTGGGGATATTGGCGGCGAGAAGGTAGCAGTTTCCAGTTTCCGGGGCGCGGGCAGGATGCCCGCGCGACAGCCCCGACTGGTCGGGGCGCTACGTCTTCGTCCCCGGCAGATCCGTCTTTCCCGTAATCAGGCGCGTACCGCGCTGAAACGTCAGGTACGCCCACGCCCACTGGGTAATGACCAGCAGCCGGTTGCGGAAGCCAATCAGGAAAAGGACGTGGATGAAGAGCCAGGCCAGCCAGGCCAGAAGCCCGGAGAGCCGGATGCCGCCGGGCAGGTCGGCGATGGCAGCGGCGCGGCCGATGGTGGCCAGGTTCCCCTTGTCCCAGTAGAGAAACTTGCTGCGCGGTTTCTTGCGCAAGTCACAAAGGATGTTGGCCGCAGCTTTTTGTCCTTGCTGGATGGCGGCCGGGGCCACGCCGGGCACAGGCTTTCCTTTCTCGTCGAGAATGGCCGCAAGGTCTCCGATGACGAACACCTCGGGATGGCCGGCGATGCTCAAGTCCGGCTCCACCTGGACGCGGCCGGCGCGGTCGGTCTTGGCGCCCAGCATTTTTCCCAGTGGCGACGCGGAAACGCCCGCGGCCCACAGCGTAACCGTCGAGGGCAGGCGCTCGCCGCCGATCATTACCGAGTCGGCTTCGATGCCCGTGACCAGGGTAGAGGTGCGCACCTCGACTCCTAAACGGCGGAGCTGTGCTTCCGCCTTGCGGGAAAGGTTTTCCGGGTAAGCAGGCAGGATGCGCGGCCCGCCTTCGAGCAGCACGATGCGCGTCTTGGTGGGATCAATGTGGCGGAAGTCGCGAATGAGGGCCTGGTGGGCGATCTCGGCGAGCGCGCCGGCGAGTTCGGCGCCCGTGGGTCCGGCGCCCACGATGACGAAATTCAACGGACCATAAGGCATGCCCGAAGCGGCACGCCGCTCCGCCAGTTCGTAGGCCAGAAGAACCCGGCGACGGATTTCGAGCGCGTCCTCCAGGGTCTTCAAGCCGGGCGCGAAGGGCGCCCATTCGTCGTGGCCGAAGTAGGCGTGCGTGGCTCCGGCGGCCACGATGAGGTAGTCGTACTCCAGCTCCAGCTCGCGCAGTTTGACGCGGCGGGCAGCAAGATCGAAGCCCACGGCCTCGTCCAGCAGCACGTTCACATTCTTGCTGCGGCGCAGGATTCCGCGGATGGGGGAAGCAATGTCGGCAGGCGAGAGCGCCGCCGTGGCCACCTGGTAAAGCAGCGGCTGGAAGGTGTGGTGGT
>CAZXVY010000044.1:5397-12924 GCA_964644115.1 uncultured Terriglobales bacterium | reverse complement strand
AACGCGGGAGGGCCGGCGGACCGGAGCGACTGGATCCAGGGGAAGAGAAACGCCGCTTCGGCGTCGAAGAGGATGAAAACGAGCGCGATCAGATAGAAGCCGACGGGAAAGATGCCGCTCAGCGAATGCAGGCGGCGCAACAGGAATGAGCGGCCCTGGCCCGCCCGCAGGGGAGCCACACCGGACTCGACGCGCGGCGCCGGGGAGGGAGCGGGGGAAGCGGTCGTAGTCGCCATTTGCGAGAGGGTTCTCCTGGGAACCACACCGCGACTGCCAAACTTTGATTATCTTTTCCGCTGCGTAGTTAAGTCAAGGAACGCGGTTCTTCGGTGCTGGGCCGATTCCGAAATGGGCCCACGACAGGCGGGTTCCTGCTGGGTTTCAGCCCGTGGAGCTTGTCTCGCCCCTGGCGCTGGATATAATGACACCTCGGAGCTTCAGGAGGACGCGACATGGCCACGCCTGTGATGACCTTCAATCTGATCGCCAGCGAGTGCGAAGCCGATGGACTGACGCCCAAGAACGGGGAAAGGATTGGCGCGGAACTGGTGAAGACCTTCGGCGTGAACAGCGACGAGGTGGGCATCATGCGCATCGAAAAGCAGAGCCTGGTGTTCGTGTATCCGGCCAAGCTCCACACCGTGGGCAGCATCCCGCTCAACAACAAGGAATCGGTGGCCTCGCGCACCGCGAACAATAAGCGCGCGGAGATCATCAACAACTTCGCCCAGGCCAAGCACACCAGCGTGTTTGAGGCCGTAGACCTGGGCAACCGGCCCAAACCCAAGCCCGGCGAGAAGGTCGACAAGCACGCCCACGTGATCCAGAAACTGATGTCGGTGCCCGTCGTGGGGCCCAGTGGCGCCTTGGGAGTGATCCAGATCTGCCGGAAGGGCTTGAGCGCGCCGGCCGCCGGCGCCGACTTCACGCCCGCCGACCTGCAGAAATTGGTCGGGATTGCCGGCGCCCTGGTGAAATGCTTCAAGTGACGGGGTTTGCCCAGCGTGAGCCCGCCGCCGTCATCCTGAGGTAGCGAAGGACGGGCTTCCTGTGCCCGCCGCTCACTGACCGGTTACTCAAGTAAACTCTGCCCAACGCACCATTCCAGGAACTTGCAGAACGCGCGGCCGCGATGGCTTACCGCGGCCTTTTCCCCGGCAGACAGCTCCGCGAATGTCTTGCCCACCTCCGGCGAATGGAACAGGGGGTCATAGCCGAAGCCGCCCTCGCCGCGAAGCTCGCACAGGATCGTCCCTTGGGCTTCGCCACGGAAGACGGCCAGCGCACAGCCATCGCGTGCCGCGGCGATGACGCACACAAAGCGCGCCGAGCGTTGGCTGTCCGCGACGCTTTTTAATTCCCGTAGGAGCCGGGCGTTATTGGCGGCGTCCTGACCGGCATACTGCTCCTGACCGGGGTTGGCGGCGTAGCGCGCCGAGCGCACTCCTGGAGCCCCGCCCAGCGCCTCCACCTCCAGTCCGGAATCGTCGGCCAGCACCAGCTCGCCCGGCGCGAGCCGGCTGTAGTGCTTTGCCTTCTTGCGGGCATTGGCCTCGAAGGTGGCGCCGTCCTCGTCTACGGCGGGAAGGGAAGCGAAGCCCGGCAGGGCCGCAACTTCACATCCCTGGGCCGCAGCTGCCCCGGCGAAATCGCGCAGCTTGCCGGGGCTGGAGGTGGCGATGAAGACGCGGATCATGGAACTGCATCATCATACGCGGCGTATCTCCTGAACAGCCTCCCGGAGACTGGGTTTTCCTGTATTATGATTACTTCTTGTATTTCCCATCGTCCAACCGTTTGGCACGTTCCCACTGACAAAACACCTCTAAGGAGAAGTTCATGTATTTACGTTTCCTGCTGCGCTCCGCTGTTCTGATCCTTGCCCTGAGTTGGCTGGCGGTTCCCGTCATTGCGGCTCCGGAATCAAGTAAGGCTGCGGCTGAGAAAGCCCCGGCCATTCAGTTTGAAAGGTACACACTGAAGAATGGCCTGGAGGTCATCCTTTCGCAGGACCACCGTCTTCCCATGGTGGCCGTGAACCTGTGGTATCACGTGGGCCCGGCCAACGAGAAGCCGGGACGCACCGGCTTTGCCCACCTGTTTGAGCACATGATGTTCCAGGGTTCAAAGCACATCGGCGACGACCAGCACTTCAAATTCCTTGAGGGTGCGGGCGCCAGCGATATCAACGGCACCACGGATTTCGACCGCACCAACTACTTCGAGACCGTGCCCGCCAACCAGCTCGAGTTTGCGCTCTGGCTGGAGAGCGACCGTATGGGCTACCTGCTGGACACGCTCCAGTACGAAAAGCTGCGCAACCAGATTGACGTTGTGCGCAATGAACGCCGCCAGGGTGTGGAGAACCCGCCCTACGGGCTGGTGGAGGAGGAGCTGTTCCACCAGCTCTATCCCAAGGGGCATCCCTACTACGCCTCCGTCATCGGCTCGCACTCCGACCTGGAGGCTGCGAAACTGGCCGACGTCCGCGACTTCTTCAAGGAGTACTACGCTCCCAATAACGCCAGCCTGGCCATCGTGGGCGATTTCGACAAAGCCAAAGCCAAGGCGCTGGTCGAGAAGTACTTCGGATCCATCCTTGCCGGCCCCGCGGTCGAGCCCATTTCCGCCCAGACTCCGCCCATTTCCGCCGAGCGGCGCTCCACGGTCACTGACCAGGTGGAATTGCCGCGCGTCTACATGGCATGGATTACGTCGCCCATTTACAAGCCCGGCGACGCCGAGATGGGCCTGCTGGCGCAGCTCCTTGGCAAAAGCAAGTCCAGCCGCCTTTACGAGCGGCTGGTTTACAAGGACCAGATTGCCCAGGACGTGGACACCACCCAGTATTCGCTGATCCTCGGATCCGCCTTTTCCATCCAAGCCACAGCCAAACCCGGCGTTCAGCCGGAGCAGATCGAAAAGGCCATTGACGAGGAACTGGAAAGGTTGTTTCGCGATGGCCTCACGCAGGCCGAAGTGGACGCAGCGCGCAACGTCATCGAAACCAACATCATCCGCGGGCTGGAAACGCTGGGCGGATTCGGAGGTGTCGCCGATCGCCTGAACCAGTACAACCATTACCTGGGCGATCCCGGCTACCTGGGCAAGGACTTGGCCCGCTACCATGCTGCTACTCCGGCCTCCATTCAGAAGTTCGCGCGGGAACAGTTGGGAAAAAACTCGCGGGTAGTGGTGTTCGGCGTCAACGGCGAGAAGAGGATTGACGATGTGGCCCGGGTGGAGGAGACCGCGCCTCCGCAGACTGCCGGTGGCGCCATGCCCGACGAGCCCTGGCGCAACCAGCGGCCCGTGGCCGGCCTCGCCGCCAAGCTGATGTTGCCCGTTCCCACGCACTTCCAATTGCCCAACGGTTTGCACGTTTACCTGGTGGAGCAGCACAGCCTTCCTGTGGTGGCGGCGAACCTGGCGATCCTGGCAGGCAGCGAGACCAATCCCGCCAACCGGCCGGGACTTGCTTCCTTCACCGCCGATATGCTGGATGAGGGCACCCAAAGCCGTTCCACCCTGCAATTGGCCAAGGATGCCGGCAGCATCGGAGCGGAGCTCACCACCGCGTCCACCAGCGACTATTCCACCGTCAACATCCGCAGCCTCAAGCGCAATGCGAATGCGGCGTTCGAACTGCTGTCCGACGTTGCCCTGCGCGCTGCCTTTGCCGATGCGGAAATCGAACGCGTTCGCAAGCAGCGCCTCACTACCATCTTGCAGCAGCGCGACAATCCCAACCAACTGGCCATGCGGACCTTCAATCGCGTGGTGTATGGCAGCGGCCATCCCTACGGATTCATCGAGCTGGGCACCGAGGAATCCAACAAAGCCATCACCCGCGACACCTTGACCGCCTTCTGGAAGCAGGGATACACACCCGCCAACTCGGCGCTGGTGGTCGCCGGCGACGTGACCGAGGCGGAATTGCGGGCACTGGCGGCCAAATACTTCGGCGAGTGGAAGGGCGAAGCCAGGCAGGCTTCCGCCCCACCCAAGCCGTCTCCCATCGAACGGCGCATCGCTGTGGTGGACAAGCCGGGGGCGCCGCAAACCGCGTTGCGCATCGGCCATACCGGCGTGCCCCGCTCCAGCCCTGACTATCTGCCCGTGGAGGTCATGAACACCAGCCTGGGCGGGTTGTTCTCCAGCCGCATTAACCTGAACCTGCGCGAGAAGAACGGCTACACCTACGGCGCCTTCTCCACCTTCCAGTACCGCCGCGGCCCGGGGCCGTTCTACATCGGTACCAGCGTTCGCACCGACGTTACCGCGCCCGCCGTGCGGGAAATCTTCACCGAACTGGATGCCATGCGGTCCAAGGAGATCAGCGCCGATGAGCTCCAGGTAGCACGCGATTCCATCTCCCGCTCGCTGCCCGGTTTCTTCGAAACCACGCCCTTCACCGCGGCCAGCGTCCGCAATCTCTTCGTGTACAACCTGCCGCTCACCTACTACAACACCCTGCCGGAGGCGATTGACGGCGTTACCGCCGCCGACGTCCTGCGCGCAGCCAGGCAATACCTTGCCCCGGAGAAGATGGTGGTGGTGGCGGTGGGCGACCGCGGCAAAATCGGGCTCGAGCTGGAGAAGCTGGCGCTCGGCCCCGTCGAGCTGCGCGACCTCGAAGGCCAGCCCGTTCAGGAGGCCGCGAAGTAAGGAGTAGCTGCCCGTCGGGAATCGAGAAGGCCGCCCCGCAGGGCGGCCTTATTTTTTGCAGTCCGGTGCTCTGCTCTAGCAAGGCTCTTGGTCTGTGACTATCATTCCGCTGCCGGCTTCCTGCGCATGAGCCTTGATCCACAGATCCTGCCTACTGAAGAGCATCTCAGCCAGCCGCCCCCAGAGGCTTGGCTGCGCTTCGTCCGCTGGTTCCTGGTACTGCTGGGCCTCCAACTGGGCGCGCTCGCTGCCATGAACTATCTGGTGAATCCTCGGGGGATGCATGCCACCTCGCTCCTGCCTCCGGTGGCTGCCAACCTCCGAGCGGAGAAGGCCTATCTGCTGAAGCACATGCAGCCCCAGCCACAGGCGCTCATCCTGGGCTCCTCGAGAGTGATGAAGATTGCGCCGGCCACCGTCGAGCGTCTCACAGGGCTACGCACCTTCAACGCGGGTAACCTCACCGCCTATGCCGAAGACCACTACGTAATGCTGCGGTATGCCGTGGACCAGGCGGGGGCGCAGCCCCGCCTGGTGCTGCTGGGGCTGGAACTCGAAGCCCTGCACGACCAGGAGCCCATGAACGAATTCCTGCTCGAGCGCAACCCCTTCAGCGCTTTCCTGCAGAAAGGGGAAAACCGTCACGGTCGCTGGAATCGCCTGGTGAAGCTGCTTTCCTGGAATGAGACCCGGCTTTCGCTCCGCTCCTTGCAACACTGGGCGGCGGTTTCGAAGCCGGCCGAGCCCCAGCTTCGCATCGATCCCGACGGGCGCCTGGTGTACGTCCACCTGGAGAAGGCGCTGGCAGCAGGTACCCTGAACCTCGAATCCCTGGTTCAGCAATCAGCCCGGATGGCCATCCGCAGATACCAGAATTACAAATCGCCATCTGCCGACCGCCTCGACTACCTGGACGCCACCTTGCGCTACGCCAAGGAGCGCAACATTCGGGTGATCGTGTTTCTCACGCCCGTGCACCGGGCCGTGCGGGCGGAACTGAAGCCCTACGCCGCCAAAGACGCCGAGTTCGCTGCTGCTATCCAGCAGGCGGCCGCGCGCTGGAGCGCCGAGTTCCACGATCTGCGCGACGTGGAGAGCTTCCGCGGCCGGCCCGACGGCTTCTACGACGGAACCCATGTGGATGCCGACAACGCCGACCGCATCGCCATCCGGCTGCTGGGTCCAGCCGGCCCTCAGGCTGCGCGCGAGAATCATGCTCTTCAATAGCTACATGTTCCTGTTCGCCTTCCTGCCGCTGGTGCTGGCAGGATGGTGGGGCATTCCCTCGCTCCGCCTGCGGCTGCTGTTTCTGACCCTTACCGGATATGTCTTCTATGCCGGGTGGGACTGGCGCTTCCTGCCGCTGCTCATCGCCTCGACTACCGTGGACTACCTGGCCGGCCAGAAAATCGCCGCCAGCAAAGATCCTTCCGTGCGCAAACACTGGCTGGTCTTCGCCCTGACCATCAATCTGGTCATCCTCGGCTTCTTCAAGTACTACGGGTTCTTCGCGAACTCGCTGAACCAGGCGTTACAGGCGGCGGGAGTCGAGGTTGCGGCCCCGGTGCTGCGGATCGTGCTCCCCATCGGCATCTCCTTCTACACCTTCAACTCCATGAGCTACACCATAGACATCTACCGCCGCGTGGTGCATCCGGCGCGCAGTCCGCTGCATTACTCGGCGTTCGTGGCCCTGTTTCCCCACTTGGTCGCCGGGCCCATCGTCCGCTACGCCGACATCGAAGAACAGCTCAATCACCTCAAGCGCAAACTGCCCAGCCAGGAGGCGGCCCTCGGAATCTGGTTCTTCGTCTGCGGCATGGCTAAGAAAGTCCTGATTGCCGACCAGCTCGCGGGCCCGGTGGACGCATTCTTTGCCAACTCCTCCGGGCAGGGCATTCTCCTCACCTGGCTGGGCGTGCTGGGGTACACCTTTCAGTTGTACTTCGATTTTTCCGGATACAGCGACATGGCCGTGGGCCTGGCTCATCTGCTGGGCATCCAGTTCCCACGCAATTTCCGCATGCCCTATCAGGCCGAAGACATTGCCGAATTCTGGCGGCGCTGGCACATCAGCCTATCTACCTGGTTGCGCGATTACCTGTTCATTCCGCTGGGTGGATCACGGCTGGGCCTCGGCCGCACCGCCTGGAACCTCACCGTGACCATGTTTCTAGGCGGTTTGTGGCACGGCGCCAACTGGACGTTCGTCGTCTGGGGCCTCTACCACGGCGTCCTGCTGGCGGTGAACCATCTGGCCGGGCAGCGTGGATGGATGCCCGCCTCCAGCGCGCAGCGGCGGCTGGTGACCTTCCTGGCGGTCACGGTAGGCTGGGTCTTCTTCCGCTCGGCTTCATTGGCCCAGGCAGGTGAGATCCTGGGCGCCATGCTGGGCGCAAACGGTCTCGGCGACATCCCCATGGACGTGGTTTTCCTATGCTGGCTGCTGCTGGCGGCCGCCATCGCCCACCTGGGCTCGGATACCTGGGAAGTCCGCTGGCAGCCGCGCCTCGCCTACGCCGCGGCTGCCTCTCTGGCGCTCACCCTTTCGATTCTTCTGCTCGACAAGGAAAGCCCGTTCCTCTACTTCCAGTTCTGAGGTGGAATGCGGGCAAGGAATGGCGCGCCCTGAGAGATTCGAACTCCCGGCCTTCTGGTTTCCGCCGCAGGCGGACTCTATCCAACTGAGTTGCGCGCCTCGAGAACGCGTTTGATCCATACGCGACCCTGGCCAGACTTGAGGAAGCGCTCACGAGAAATGGCCTCCGCCCGCGTAGCCATTACCTCCTCGTAGACAAGTTCCCAAGGGCCGCGATTCTTCGTGGACTTTGTAAGGCCTGCGTTATGCTGCCCGAGGCG
>CAZXVY010000044.1:0-5387 GCA_964644115.1 uncultured Terriglobales bacterium | reverse complement strand
TCGAGAACGTCCTCCACTACGGCGTGACGAACATGCCGGGGGCGGTGCCGCGGACTTCGACGTTCGCGCTGACGAACGCGACGCTGCCGTTTGCGTTGACGCTGGCCAATCACGGGGTGGTCGAGGCGATCAAGCGAGACCCGCACCTGAAGAACGGGGTGAATACGTACGGCGGCAAGACTACCTATCGCGCGGTCGCGGAGGGGCAGGGACTTCAGTACACGGCGATTGATGATCTGGTTTGATCGGCAGGTCTCGAAGGTCGTTTGCGCAGCCGAGAGGGTTGGTGCGCCCGGAGAGATTCGAACTCCCGGCCTTCTGGTTCGTAGCCAGACGCTCTATCCAACTGAGCTAAGGGCGCGCAGGTAAGCGCGGCAGAATTCCTTGATTATCGCATGGGTGGTTCACATCTTGCTACGTTACTGCCCGCCGCAGCGCCGCCCGCGCCAGCAGGCGCGTCGAGTCCAGCGTGGGCAGGCAAGAGTCGGCATCGGAGACCAGCAACGGGATCTCGGTGCAGCCCAGCACCACCGCGTCGCAGCCCTTGGCTTTCAAATCTTCGATCACGCCGGAGAAGTACGCCCGCGACTCGGCCGTGAACCTCCCGTTCACCAGCTCGTCGAAGATGATCCGGTTGATGCGGGCGCGCTGCGCTTCTTCCGGAATGGTGTGCGCGATCTTGCGGGGCGCGAGCTTTTCCGGATACACCGGGCCTTCCATCAGGTACTTCGTTCCCGTGATGCCCAGATGGCGGAAGCCGCGCCGGGCAGCCTCCTCGGCCACCACTTCTGCGATGTGCAGCCAGGGCAGTGGAGACTCCCGCTCCACCGTGGCGAAAGCCTGGTGGATGGTATTGTCCGGACAGATGGCAAAGTCGGCGCCAATCTGCGCCAGCTTGCGCGCCGACGCCACCATCAGCAGTCCCACGCCCTCCCAGTCGTTCTTGGAAATGCACTCCATGTAATCGCCCAGGGGGAAGGTATGCATGCTGACCTCGGGATGCATGTGAGTTCCGAGGATGGCAGGAGCTTCGGCGCACACCGTGCGGTAGCAGAGCGCCGCGCCTTCCGCGCTACAGGCTACGATTCCGATGTGTTTGGGCATGGGGGCGGGAAAAGCTCACCACGAAGGACACGAAGGCCGCGCGAAGGAAGCCGCGGCGCCAGGCGCGCGAGTTCATGCATCCGGCGCTCACACCAGTTGCACCTGGTCGCGCAGATCAACTCCGGCGCCTCGCAGCAGTGCGCCGACATCGGACGCGCTCAGCCGCGTAGCGTCGTACTCCACGCGCACGGTGCGCGCCGCTTCGTCAAACTGGATGCGCCGGATGCCGTACACTTCCCGGATGCGCTGGATCGCCCCCAGGTCGTTTTCTTCCGGGGGTGCGCCGTAGCGAAAGACAACGTCAACCGCAGTCATGGCTCCGGCTCCTGAACCAGCTTCCCTGGTTGCACCCTGACGGCGATGCAGGCCATCCAATTTAGTATAGAGGGCGCCCACGACTCAAAGGGTGCACTTTAAGGAGACATGGAAGAACACTCTCATTCAGCTCCCACTGAGCCGGCCGCAGCTTCGGCGCTCGATCCCGTCTGCGGCATGACCGTCGCTCCCGCCAGCGCGCGCGGTTCGGTGGAGCATGCGGGCAAGACCTATTACTTTTGCAGCCCGCACTGCGTCGAGAAGTTCCGCGCCCAGCCGGATCGCTACCTGAGCGCTGCCAAACCGGCGACGCACGCGCACGTAGTGTCCATCATGCCGGCAGCAACGCCGCCGCCTCCTGCACGTGAGGAGACAGGGGCCGCAGAGCTTTATACCTGTCCCATGCATCCAGAGGTGCGCGAACCAGCCAACCGCCCTTGCCCCAAGTGCGGGATGGCCCTGGAACCGTTGACTGTAACCGTCGCGGCGCGCGTCGAGTACACCTGCCCGATGCATCCCGAAATCGTGCGCACCGGGCCGGGCTCCTGCCCTATCTGCGGCATGGCGCTCGAACCCCGCACCATCAGCGCAGCCGAGGAGCTTAATCCCGAACTCGTGGACATGACCCGCCGCTTCTGGATTGGTACGGCGCTGGGCGCGCCGCTTCTGGTCCAGGCCATGGGAGAGATGATTCCCGGCTCCCCGCTTTCCCACATGCTGCCCGGCACCCTGCGGAACTGGATCCAGTTTGCGCTGGCGACTCCCGTCGTGCTGTGGTGCGGTTGGCCGCTGCTGGAACGCGGCGGACAATCCCTCCGCAACCGCAGCCTGAATATGTTTACGTTGATCGCCCTGGGTGTGGGCGCGGCCTACGGCTTCAGCGTAGTGGCGACGCTCTTTCCGGGACTGATTCCGGCATCCTTCCAGGGACATGGAGGCGCCGCCCCTGTGTACTTCGAGGCAGCGGCGGCCATCACGGTACTGGTCCTGCTCGGCCAGGTGCTGGAACTTCGGGCACGAAGCCAGACTTCCAGCGCCCTCCGGGCTCTGCTCGATCTGTCCGCCAAAACCGCGCGCCGCCTGCTGCCCGACGGCAGGGAAGAAGACGTCCCGCTGGAGCACGTCCATCCCGGCGACCGGCTGCGCGTGCGCCCCGGCGAAAAGGTGCCGGTGGATGGTGCGGTACTCGAGGGCCGCAGCTCGGTGGACGAATCCATGGTTACCGGCGAGTCGCTGCCGGTGGAGAAATCTACAGGCAGCAAAGTGACCGGTGCGACGGTGAACGGCGCCGGCAGCTTGATCATGCTCGCGGAACGAGTGGGCAGCGAGACGCTGCTGGCACAGATCGTGCGCATGGTTGCGGAAGCACAGCGCAGCCGTGCGCCCATCCAGCGCCTGGCCGACGCCGTGTCCGCTTGGTTCGTACCCGCGGTGGTTGTCATCGCGGTGGCGACCTTCGTCGTCTGGGCGACCGTGGGTCCAGAGCCGCGGCTGGGCCACGCGCTGGTGAATGCGGTGGCCGTCCTGATCATCGCCTGCCCGTGCGCCCTGGGACTGGCAACTCCCATGGCCATTATGGTCGGCACAGGACGCGGCGCCCGCGCCGGAGTGCTCATCAAGAACGCCGAGGCCCTGGAACTGATGGAAAAAGTGGACACGCTGGTGATCGACAAGACCGGCACTCTCACCGAAGGCAAGCCACGACTGGTTTCGATAACCGGGGCTGGAGGCTCAGAGGAGTCCGAGCTTCTCCGGCTCGCTGCCAGCCTGGAACGGCAGAGCGAACATCCCTTGGCGGCGGCAATTGTTGCCGCTGCACGCGAGCGCGGCCTGCCGCTCGTCGAACCGCAGGAGTTCAAGTCGCTCCCCGGCAAGGGCGTAACCGGCAGAGTCGAGGGCAGGGAAGTGGCAGCCGGGAACCCAAAACTTTTCGCCGACCTCGGTCTAACCGTGGGTGAGCTTGCGGAGCGAGCCGAAGCGCTGCGCCGCGACGGCCAGACGGTAATGCTGGTGGCCGTGGACGGCCGGCCTGCAGGACTGCTGGGCGTAACCGATCCGCTCAAAAAGTCAGCCACAGACGCCATCGAGAAGCTGCGCCGCGATGGCATCCGTATCGTCATGCTCAGTGGCGACAGCCGCGCTACCGCCGCCGCCGTGGCCGGCAAGCTGGGGATTGCCGAATTTGAAGCCGAAGTCTTGCCGCAGCAGAAATCGGAAGTGGTGAAGCGCCTTCAGTCGCAGGGGCGCATTGTGGCCATGGCCGGAGACGGCATCAACGACGCGCCCGCGCTCGCGCAGGCGCAAGTGGGCATCGCCATGGGCACGGGGACCGACGTGGCGATGGAGAGCGCGCCGGTCACGCTTGTCAAGGGTGACCTGCGGGGAATCGCACGGGCGCGTCGGCTGAGCCGCGCGACCATGACGAACATCAGACAGAACCTCTTCTTCGCGTTCGTCTACAACACGCTCGGCGTGCCGATCGCGGCGGGCGCTCTGTACCCGGCCTTCGGCGTCTTGCTCAGCCCAGTCATCGCGGCGGCCGCCATGAGCTTCAGCTCCGTTTCGGTGATCGGGAACGCTCTGCGGCTGCGACGGGCGGGGGTCTGACGCACATCCAGCCTCAGCGAAGGAGAACCACTGGGACCGGGACCCCAGCGCGGCCCGTCCCGATCTTGACGAAATAGATCCCGGAGGGCAAGCGGCGCCCTCCGTCATCCGTCCCATCCCATGTGATCTCGGAAGGTCCACCGGTAGCACCGCGCGCCCATGGCGTTCCCCATACCCGCACCGGCCTCCCGCTCACGTCGTACACCGCTACGAAACTCAACGGCACGCCCGGCCACTCGATCGTGGCGCGTGACCGGATTGGGTTTGGAAAGATCCGCGCCCCGCCAATCCCACGTAGATCCCCATTTGCGGCCGTCACGGTCGTGAAAACGTTTACCGATACGTTCGAGTTGTTCGTGAACGTGACGGGGCTACCGCTGCTCCCCGAGACAAGCAGGAACTTTGCGTTCGCGTCCTCCTGGGGCGGGCAGAAGAATGTCGTGACGTTGTCCACCTTGCGAACCAGAGCCGTGGCCCCGTCCTTGGGGATTGGCGGCGCCGCGGAGGCGCCATTCTTGAACGTGATGATCGCGCCATAGGGGATCGCGTTGATGAGGCAGGTCCCCAGTTCGAAGGAGACCTGTCCGGTGGTCACGGGCAGGCTGGGGTTGATGACTAGGTCGGGCGTGATCCCGAAGGTCGCCGCGAAGTTGGGTGTCGCGCAGAGGATCTTCCGTCCAACGCCGCCCAAGGGAACGTCCGCGGAGAACGTCCCGAGGGTGCTCACGAACGCACCGTTCGCGTCGTAGACCCTGATCGCGGCCGTGTTCACGAGATTCTCTGTGGCCGCCAGCATCTTGATCTCGACCGCCTGGATCGTCTGGTCGCCGTTATAGCCGACCATGATCTTGTTGATCTCGTTCAGGTGGAATGCGGCCCACGCCGGGTTGGCGCAGAGAACGGCCCACAGAAGCAGCAGTTTTCGGAGCATCGTGTACCTCCATTCGGTCGCCTCTCCTTTGGGGCTCCCGCGGTCGAGTCACGAAATACTCCGTTAAGTATACTCCTATAGCGATTTCACCGCGGCGATCAACTTCGAGACAGAATCCTTGGCGTCGCCGAAGAGCATCATCGCCTTCGGATTGTAGAACAGCTCGTTCTCGATTCCAGCGAAGCCGGGCTTCATGCTCCGCTTCATGATGATGATGTGCTTCGCCTTGTCGGCGTCGAGAATGGGCATGCCATAGATGGGACTTGCGGGGTCGTTGCGCGCGGCGGGATTGATCACGTCGTTCGCTCCGATGATCAGCGCCACGTCGGCGCGCTCGAACTCGGGGTTGACCGCGTCGAGGTCGTACAGCTCTTCGTAGGGGACGTTCGCCTCCGCGAGGAGCACGTTCATGTGGCCCGGCATCCGGCCC
>CAZXVY010000043.1:12771-13025 GCA_964644115.1 uncultured Terriglobales bacterium | reverse complement strand
GGCTCCGGCAAGAAGTACAAGAAGTGCTGCGGCGCGGGAGCGTAGAAATTGAAGCATTGCCGAATTGCGAAATTGCTGAATTGATCGGCCAGCGGTATACAATCTCAGGCAATTCCACCACCCGGAGGCCCGCCATGCTGGCCGTTCGACTGGTCAAACTGATTGAAGCCCACTCCGAGCAGCTTTCGCAGGGACTGCTGAACAAACTGCTCGCCTCCGAGCGCACCGCCGAGCTGCGCAAGGTCCCGGTGGAC
>CAZXVY010000043.1:1306-12761 GCA_964644115.1 uncultured Terriglobales bacterium | reverse complement strand
TGGCGATCGCGGCCGCGCGGCACCGCGCGACCGGCGGCGACGTGCGGACCCGCGGGATGGCCGGCCGCGCTGACCTACCCGCGCTCACGGTGTACGCCAGCGAGCAGGCGCACTCGTCCATAGACAAGGCCATGATCACCCTTGGCATGGGGCACGAGAATCTGCGCAAGGTCCCGGTGGACGAACTCCGAGAGCGCACCTACGAGATCTACCGCAACCTCAGCGACTGGCTGCTGAACAAGACCGAGGCCGACATCGAGCGTCGCTACCTGGAAATCGGGCAGCGCCGCGCCCAGCAGGGCGTCGCCTTCAGCCATTTTCTGTGGGCCCTGGTGGCCACCAAGGCCCACCTGCACGAGTTCCTGCGCCGCGAAGGCCTGGTGGAAAAAGCCGTGGAACTCCTGGGCGAAGTGGAACTCCTGCAGGCGCTGGACCAGTTCTTCGACCGGGCGCTGTACCACGCCGCCGTGGGCCACGAGCGCGCGCGGGCCGCCAAGGCCGCCTGAGCGCCGCCGAAAGACACCGTGGCGCCGGCGCTTGCCAGGCTGTCACTGCGGCGTAGCGCCCCGACGTGTCGGGGCTGTCGCGGCGGCATCTTGCCGCCGCCCACCTGGCCTAAGCTCCACCGTAGCGCCCGCCGCCGCGCGAACCTGTCTGGCTATTCCTGGCCGTCCCCGGGCGGGCCGATAATTCTCCTGTGGCCCTCGCCGACCGCGATCAGCGCACGCTCGCCGGCTTCCTCGACTACCTGAAGGTCGAGAAGGGCCTGGCGCGTCTGACCATCTCCGCCTACGCGCAGGACGCCCGCCAGTTTGCCGAGTTCCTGAAGCGCAAGAGAAAACGCGCGCTGCTGGAAGCGCGGCGCGAGGACGTGCGCGGCTTCCTCGACCAGTTGTATGCCGCCGCGATCGAAGGCCGCTCGGTGGCGCGCAAGCTCTCCACCCTCCGCCACCTCTATCGCTACCTGCTGCTCGACCGCCACATCACCCGCGATCCCACGCTGAACCTGGAATCGCCGCGCCAGTGGAAGGTCCTGCCCAAGAGCCTGGCAAGGGACGAAGTGGAAGCCCTGCTGCCCGGCCCGCGCCGCGTCTCTGAGCGCAAAGAATCGGTCGCGCTCACCTTGCGCGACCGGGCCATGCTGGAGGTGCTCTACGCCGGGGGACTGCGCGTTTCCGAGATTACCGGCGCAGGCATCGAAGATCTCAAGCTCGACCTGGGGTACATGCTGGTCCACGGCAAGGGCGACAAGGAACGCATCGTCCCCCTGGGGCGCGCCGCCCACGATGCCCTGCGCGCCTACCTGGCCGGTGCCCGCCCGCTGCTGGCCGCAGGGAAAGACTCGCCGCTGCTGTTCATCGCGCGCGGAGGCCGCGGGCTTACCCGCCAGCGGGTGTGGCAGATGGTGCGTGCTGCCTCCGCCTCCACCGGACGCCATGCCAGCCCCCACATGCTGCGCCACAGTTGCGCCACCCACATGGTCGAGGGCGGGGCCGACTTGCGCACCGTGCAGTCCATCCTGGGCCACGCCGACATCTCCACCACCCAGATCTACACCCACGTGGCGCTCGACCGGTTGACGAAGGTGTACAAGAAGCATCACCCTCGTGCGAAGAGTCGACCTCCGATCTAGCTGGAAAGCGATTCGGCGGTATGATGGGCCATGCCACGGAGAAATTATGAAAGAACGATCCATGGGACAGTCCGGGAGATCAGCAAGCTGCTGAATGCGAGAGATGCAATCAACGTGCGATTGGTTGAACTGCTAGCGGCGGTTCGCGGTATGTCTCTTCTCCTCGGAGAATCCGGCCCCAAGGAGGAATACGTTCGAGACCTTGCACAGCGAATACTCCAACCACCTGGATTGAAGGCGGCAATTGCTTTCATCCTTCGAACATCAAGCCGTGCCCTTCGACCCGCGGAGGTAAGAGACGAACTGCTGGCTCGTGGCTACGACCTTCGTAAGTACACGTTTCCAATGGGAGCAATCCACGGCGCGCTCAGAGAGTTGATCGAGAAGGGGGAAATCCGTCCAAACAGAGATCGCGATGGAACAAAGTCATACGCATATCGACCACCAACGAGAACATCGAGGTCACAGGAGTGATACTGATGACCAGAGCCAGCGAAATCGGTCGAGGCGTGGCCCGCTTCCTGCGAGCGCTCGAGTCCGAGCGCCGGGCGTCGCCGCACACCGTAAAGGCCTATACGCTCGACCTAGGACGCTTCGCTGACTACATCGGTCCCGCCGACGACTGGGACACGATTGACCACATCCGCATCCGCGGCTTTTTGTCGTCGCTCTACGAGCAGAAGCTGAGCAAGACCTCGGTGGCGCGCGCCCTGGCGGCGCTCAGGTCGCTCTATCGTTGGCTGGCGCGCGAAGGCGTCGTCGAGCAGAATCCGGCGAAGCTGGTGGCCACGCCGCGACTTCCCAGGAAACTGCCGCGGGTGCCGACCGTCGAGGAAATGAACACCGTGCTCGACGGCGCCATGCCCGAGCAAGCCGCCTTTCCGGAGCGCGACCGCGTGCTGCTCGAACTGCTGTATGGCAGCGGCATCCGCAACTCGGAGCTGGTAGGCCTGGACCTGGACGACATCCGCTGGTCGCAGGAAGCGCTGCTGGTTCGCGGCAAGGGGCGCAAGGAGCGCATCGTGCCCTTCGGCGATGCGGCCAAAGCTGCACTCGCTGCCTATCTTCCGCTGCGCAATGAGAAGCTGGCCGCGGCCGGTAAGAGCACCCGCGCGCTGCTCATCAACCGCCGCGGAGGCCGCCTCACCACCCGCAGCGTAGGGCGCATCGTAAAGCAGATTGCCGTGGCCAAGGGGCTGTCACCCGACGTCCATCCCCACACCCTTCGCCACGCCTTCGGCACCCACATGCTGGAAGAGGGCGCCGACCTGCGCGCCATCCAGGAACTGCTCGGGCACGAGCGTCTGGCCACCACGCAGCGCTACACCCAGCTCTCCGTGCGCCACGTGCTCAGCGTGTACGACAAGACCCACCCGCGGGCAAAATGACGGCGCCGGCAAGTGTGGGAAACGATCTTGCATCTCCCTCGATGGTGTGTTACACTTCTGCCATATGGGTCAGACATTCACAATCCGCCTTACAAAAGACTTGGCGGACTGGCTGGAGGAAACCGCAAAAAGTACCGGCATGCCTGCCGGACGCATTGTTCGCGAGCAATTAGAGAGAGCACGCGCCAAATCGGGCAAGCAGCGGTTTCTGCGATTGGCGGGCAAGATTAGGGGCCTTCCAGCGGACCTGTCGACCCGCAAAGGGTACTCGCGCAAGTGAGGGGAATTGCCGACACCGGTCTTGTGGTGGCCTTCGGGCATCAGGACGACCTCCATCATCGCTGGGCGACAGAAGTTGTGCGGCAACTGGAGCCTCCCTTGCTCACTTGTGAGGCCGTGCTCTCCGAGGCGGCATTCCACCTGCAGTCGAGTTCCTACGTTCTCTCTCTCGTGGAACAGGGATTGTTGAAGGTGGCCTTTGATCTGCCGGCTCACGTGCTGCAATTGGCGGAACTCGCGCAAAGGTACGCCAATCGGCAACCCGATCTGGCGGATCTGTGCCTCGTCCGCATGAGCGAACTCTACCCCCGGCACCTCGTAATTACCGTGGACGAAAGCGATTTCCGCGTCTACCGGCGAAACCGCCGAGAGGTGATTCCGCTTCTCTGCCCTCCTCGGTCTTAGCGCAGAGGCGACCGCTGCGGTCCGTAGTACCGGTAGTGCCCGGTGATCTTCCAGCGAAACAGCACGTCCTCCATCTTCGGGCCTTCGCCGACGTTGTGCACGAGGAGGAAGCGCCCGCCCTCAGCGGAGCGCCGGTCCACCACCATGCCGATGTGCGGGATGCCGCCGCCCAGGTCCCAGGTCACCAGGTCACCGGGAGCGTAGGCACCGGCATCGCCGGAAACCGGCAGCGCTTCTCCCCTGCGCCGGAAGAAGGTCATCAAGTTGGGCACGCGGCGATGGTCAATGTTGCGGTCGGGGTGGCTCAGCCTCCAGCTCTTCGGGTAGAGCGAGAAGTTCGCCCGCATGTCTTCGTGGACTTCCTTCTGCAGGTCAATTCCCAGCTTGCGGTAGATGCGGACGATTTCGTCGGTGCAGACGCCGGTGCCCGCGGGCACGTCACCGCCGGGATATTTCAGACGAACGTAGGAGCCGTCGTAGCGCACGGCGAACGTGGTGCGCTCGATAGCGGCGGTCACCAGTTTGCGGATGAACTCGTCGCGTGTAGCCCGGCCGTCTTCGGCCGAGCCTTGGCCAGCCGCGGCGATCCCCGCCAGCAAAAGAAAGAACAGCCAAGCCGGGACCCTGCGTTCCGTCATCACGCCTTGCCTTCGTGTTCCTTCGTGCCCTTCGTGGTTAAAGGCCTTTCCCTCGGCGGTTTCACGAAGTGGAAGGGTTCAGTCCGCGGCTTCGGCATGAACTTCAGCCTGGGCCTCGCCGGGCTTTCCGCGCAGCTTCTCCCACATTTCCACCACACGCGCGCGCAATTCGGCGTTGAGTTGGGTGTAGGTGGCTTCGGGATTCTCTATGCGGTCAGGAGGATAGATGGGGTCGCCGATGGCGACCTTGAGCTTTTTGAATCCCTGAAACTTCTGGGCGCGCGGCCACGACTGGTAGAAGCCCTCGAGCGCGACCGGCACGATGGGCACTTTGAGGTGCGTGGCCAGGATGGCGGCGCCCTTCTTGAAAGTTTTCGGCGTGCCGTCAATGGAGCGCTCGCCCTCGGGATAGAGCGTAAGGATCTTCCCGCGCCGCAGGCCGTAGGCGCCGGCGCGCATGGCGGGGACCAGGTTGGTGTCCGGGTCCACGGGGATGAGCTTGATGGTGCGGGCCAGGGCGCGCCAAAATCCGGTGCCGAAGACTTCGCTGGTGCCCACGTAGAAGCTGTCGCGGAAGACGCGCCAGGGCATCATGGCGGGAAGCAGCGGGCCGTCCAGAAAACTCTGGTGGTTGGGCGAGAGGATGTAGGCTCCGCTCTTGGGCAGTTTCTCCAAACCGGTGATCTCGATGCCCGAGCTGTCGCGCAGAAACATGTGGGTGGCGCGCGCCATGAGGTACCAGAAAGCGGTCCAGAAGCGGTGCGGCCGGGCCACGGCGTGGACATCGGGGTCGTCGGACTCGGTAGCGAAGATGGCGTCCCATCCGGAAAACTCGGCGCGCTTCGACTCGCCGCCGCGGCCGGCGCGCACCGCGTCCACCATTTCGCGCACGGTGTAGACCTGGGAGACCACGGCGTCGTCCACCGACGCCTTCAGTTCCTGCTCCAGCGCCACCAGCAGCTCCACGCGCTCCATGGAATCGAGCCCCAGGTCCAGTTCCAGGTTGTCGGCGGGATGGATCACATCGCGAGGTTCCCGCGCCGCTTTGCCAATCACGGCGAGCGCGCTGGCAACATCGGGCTCGGCCAGCCAGGCTTCGTCGGCGGCGGAAAAACTTCGGGCAGCGGGCTTGGAAGCGCTGGCTGGCCCGGCCGCCTGGCCT
Organism: uncultured Terriglobales bacterium; assembly: GCA_964644115.1. Taxonomy (GTDB): domain Bacteria; phylum Acidobacteriota; class Terriglobia; order Terriglobales; family Acidobacteriaceae; genus CAZXVY01. The sequence goes on along the minus strand of CAZXVY010000043.1, from coordinate 7,256 downwards.
TCGCTCACGCGCTTGCGCACCAGGCCGCGCTTGATCTTGCGGGTGGTGGTGCGCGGCAGCTCCTCCTGCCAGATTTCGTAGCTCAGGATGCGTTTGCTGCTGGGCAACTGGGAGGACAGCGTGTCCAGGTCGAAGCGGATCACTTCCCCGGCGTTCACCACCTTGCGCTGGCGCAGCAGATCGAAGTCGGGCACGATCACCGCGTGCAACCGCTCGGCCACCGGCTCGCCCGGGCGGCCTTCCAGGCCCAGCACGCACAGTTCCTTGATCCATTCCGATTTCAGGTAGTGCGCCTCGACCTCCTCGGGATACACGTTCTTCCCCGAGCTGAGCACGATGACGTCTTTCTTGCGCCCGGTGATAAACAGGTTGCCGTCGTCGTCGAGGCAGCCCAGGTCGCCGGTGTGCAGCCATCCCTCCTGAATGCAGGCCGCGGTGGCGTCGGGGCGATTGTAGTAGCCCTTCATCACCAGGCGGCCGCGGATCAGGATTTCCCCCGACGCCGGGCCGGCGCCGTCTTCCTCGGCTTGCGGATCGAGGATGCGGGCCTCCACGTTTTTCATCACCGGGCCCACCGAGCCGATCAGGTTGCGCTCCAGCGGCGTGAAGAACGCCGCGCCCGAGGTTTCCGTGAGCCCGTAGCCCTGCAGGATGTCGAAACCCAGCGCGTGCAGGTCGCGGCCCACGGCGGCGTCGAAACGCGAGCCCCCGGTCACCAGGTAGCGCATCTTCTTGCCCAGCGCCTGGTGCGCTCTGCCGAAGAAAAGTTTGCCCGCGTTCCATCCCAGGCTGCGGGCCAGCCGCGAAAGCGACATCAGCGCGCGGAAGGCCACCTGCGCCGCTGCGCCGCGTTCCTTCACCTGTTTCAGGATGCGCTCGTGGATCAGGTAGAAGAACTGGGGCACGCAGACAAAGATGGTGATCTCGCGTTCCCCCAGCGCGCGCATCAGTTCGGTGGTGTTCAGGGTTTCCAGGTAGACCACGCGCGCGCCCGCGGCAAAGGGCAGCAGCAGGTTGCCCATCTGCGCCAGGGCATGGAAAAGCGGCAGCACGCCCAGGATGGCGTCGGTGGGGTGCACCTCAATCAGCTCAAACACCGCTTCCGTCTCCGCCAGCAGGTTGTCGTGGGTGAGCATGACGCCCTTGGGATCGCTGGTGGTGCCCGAGGTATAAAGCAGCACCGCCACGTCGTCGAGCAACTGGGGCGCGGGCACGAAACCGCCGCAACCGGCGGCCAGCATGTCGTCAAGGTTGGGAAGCCCGGCGTGCGTGGCCTCGCGCGTCAGCAGCACCACGCGGACCCTCAGGCCTTCCGCCGCGCGCTGCGCCGCGGCCAGGTGCTTGGCGTCGGCGAAGAGCACGGAGGCGCCGCTGTCCTTGAGCAGCGTGGCCACCTGCTCAGGCTTGAAGGCGGTGTCGAACGGGACCGCGATCCTGCCCGCGGCCACCGTGCCCAGGTACGCCGCTACCCAGCGGGCGCTGTTGTCGGCCAGGATGGCGCAGCGCGCGCCGCGCTCCAGGCCCTGTTCTTCCAGCCAGCGGCCGATGGACTCCGCCTGGCGGCGCAGCTCGGAGTAGGTGTGGCGCTCCACCGCCGCCGTCTTCGAATCCGCGCTGGGTTGGACCTCGCTGTGCTGAACTTCGATGGCCACGTTCTCGGGCCAGCGCTCCACCGTTTGCAGGAAGCGGTCGTAGAAGCTTCCCTTTCGGGCCGGCGGCGAAGCCGGAGGGGCCAGCGGAACAACAGTAGCGGGCAATGCCATTGGGACTCCGTGACTATAAATCAATCAGCCGGGCACCAGCCAATTCGCCAGCTTGGATGATCGTACTTCTGCGGCCGCCACACGCTCTACACCGCGAGTGACAGTTGCACGAGTGTCACAAGGAAGTACCCAGTACCCAGTTCCCAGTTCCCAGACCTTAGCTGTGAGCTGTCCGCACTCAGCCTATTCGCTGTCCGCTACGGGCTAATCTCGCAGCTCGCTGATTTCTGGGTACTGGGTACTGGGTACTGGCCACTGGGTACTGCCGCTATACTCTGCTCATGCCGCGTGAAGTCGAAATCAAGTTCCTGGTGGACGGGCTGAAGTCGCTGGAGCGCAAGCTGCGGGCGGCGGGCTTCCGCAGGGTGACTCCGCGGACGCGGGAGATGAACACGCTCTACGACCTGCCGGGCATTCCCTTGCGCCGCCGGGGAGAGCTGCTGCGGGTGCGCCGCTACGGCAAGACCTGGACCTTCACTCATAAGGCGGCGGCGCGCGCGGGCCGTCACAAGTCGCGCACCGAAACCGAGACCGTGGTCCGCGACGGGGCCCGGCTCGACGGCATCCTGCGCGCGCTCGGCTTTCAGCCCACTTTTCGCTACGAGAAGTTCCGTTCCGAGTGGAGCGACGGACGCGGCCACGTGCTGCTCGACGAAACCCCCATCGGCAACCTGGCCGAGATCGAGGGCGCTCCCCGCTGGATTGACCGCACCGCGAAAAAGCTGGGCGTGGCCCCGGGCGAATACATCACGGCGTCGTACGCGGGCCTGTTCTTCGACTGGAAAGCGCGCACCGGCAGCGCCGCCGAAGAGATGACGTTTCGGGCAGTGCGGCGCTCGGGCCGCGCCCGCTGATCCTGAGCGGCACACCCAGCCGGCCGAGCAGCGCTTCGCCCCTGCTGCTTCTCTCCTCTATTTGACAGCGCAAATCCCGGAGTTTAGCTTGAACGGTTGTCTCCTTGCGGGCGATTCCCTGGAGGTTCGATGAAATACTCTGGCATTCGATTGCTTGTGGCAGTCCTGTTGGCGGCGGCGCTGACGGCGCCGGCTGCGGCCCAGGACCTGGCCTCGTTTGAGAAGCGGATCACGGTCAAGAAGCTGGACAACGGCCTGACGGTGCTGATCTGTGAGCGCCCGGAGGCCCCGGTCTTTTCCTTTTTCACCCACGTGGACGTGGGTTCGGTGCAGGAGGTGCCGGGCATCACCGGCCTGGCGCACATGTTCGAGCACATGGCCTTCAAAGGCACCGACAAGATCGGCACTTCCGACTACGAAAAGGAAAAGGCTGCCCTGGAGAAGGTGGAGCAGGACTATGCCGCTTACGACGCCGAGCGCCGCCGCCCGGTGGGCCGCGACCAGGAGAAGGTGAAGGCGCTGAAGATGGCCTGGGAGGCCGCCATTGCCCATGCCAACCAGTACGTGGTGGTGAACCAGTTCGGCGAGATCATTGACCGCGACGGCGGCGTGGGCCTGAACGCCTTCACCAGCAACGACGAGACCGGCTACTTCTACTCCCTGCCCTCCAATCGGCTGGAGCTTTGGGCCTACCTGGAGTCGGAGCGTTTCCTGCATCCGGTGATGCGCGAGTTCTACAAGGAGCGCGACGTGGTGCTGGAGGAGCGCCGCATGCGCACCGACAGCCAGCCCGTGGGCCGGCTCTTCGAGCAGTTCCTGGCGGCTTCCTTCATCGCCCACCCCTATCAGCGCCCGGTGGTGGGCTGGACTTCGGACTTGACCACCTTTTCCGCCACCGACGCCCAGGAGTTCTACAAGAAATACTACGTGCCCGCCAACATGGTGGTGTCGGTGGTAGGCGACGTCAAGGCTTCGGAAGTGCTGCCCCTCATGGAGAAGTATTTTGGTCGGCTGCCCGCCGGTCCCAAGCCGGAGCCCACGCGCACCGTGGAACCGGAGCAGAAGGCCGAGCGCACCGTGGTGCTCAGGGAAGCGGCGCAGCCCTTCTACTTTGAGGGCTACCACCGGCCGGACTCGCGACACCCTGACGACGCCATCTATAACGCCATCTCCGACGTGCTTTCCAAGGGGCGGACGTCGCGGCTTTACAAAGCGCTGGTGCGCGACCAGAAGATTGCCGCCTTCGCCGGCGGCTTCAACGGCTTTCCGGGCGACAAGTACCCGCACCTGTTCGCTGTCCTCACCGTGCCCTCCGCCGGCCACACGCCACAGGAGGTGGCCGAGGGTGTTCACGCGGAGTTGGAGCGCCTGAAAACCGAGGACGTCAGCGAGGAAGAACTGAAGAACGTCAAGACGCGCGCCAAGTCCGATCTGATCCGCGGGCTGGCCAGCAACCAGGGACTGGCCAACCAACTGGGCCAGGCCCAGCAGCGTTTTGGCGACTGGCGGGAAATCTTCCGCGAAGTGGAAAAGATCGAGCAGGTCACCAGGGAAGATATCCGCCGCGTGGCCAACCAGATTTTTGTCCCCACCAACCGCACCGTGGCCATGATCGAGACGATAAAGCCGCCGGCGCCCAAGGGAGGCCAGTAATGAAGAATCCTGCAGCTTTTCCTGCATCGTTCGCGAAGCTGCTGGCAGGCGTGATGGCCTGCCTGCTGCTGGTTCCGGCGGCTTCCAGCCAGGACAAGGAATGGGAAAAGATCCCGCGGCCGGCGCTGCGGCCTTTCCAGCCCCAGCAACCCAAACGCATCGCGCTGCCCAACGGCATCGTGCTGTTCCTGCAAGAGGACCACGAGCTGCCGCTGGTGAACGGCTGGCTCTTCCTGCGCGGCGGCGGGCGCGACGAGCCCGCAGGCAAGGTCGGGCTGATGAGCATCTACGGGCAGGCCTGGCGCACCGGCGGAAGCAAGACCAAGTCCGGCGACCAGTTCGACCAGTTCCTGGAAGCGCGCGGCGCCCTGGTGGAGACTGGAGGCGACGAAGATTCCACCACCGTCTTCTGGTCGAGCCTCAAGGGCGACTTCGAGGACGTCTTCGCGGTTTCCCTGGATTTGCTGCAGAACCCCGAGTTTCGCGAGGACAAAATCACGCTCGCCAAGCAGCAGGAAAATACGGGCATTTCCCGGCGCAACGACAGCTTCCTGGGCATTGCCGCGCGCGAAGCCGCCAAGCTGGGCTACGGCGCCGAAAATCCTTACGCCCGCCACAGCGAATACGCCACCGTGGCCGCGGTGACCCGCCAGGACCTGCTGGATTGGCACCAGAAGTCGGTGCACGCGGGCAACCTGATCGTGGCCGTGCTCGGCGATTTCGACTCCCAGGCCATGGAAGCGAAACTGCGGGCCACGTTTGGCTCCCGGAAGAAAACTCCGGCGCACAAACCTCCAGTGGTGGAGTTCAAGGGCCCCAAACCGGGGATGTACTTCATCGCCAAAGAGGACGTAAACCAAAGCGCCATTCGCATGGTGGACCTGGGCATTCGCCGCGACAACCCTGACTACCACGCCGTCGAGGTCATGAACGAGGTGTTCGGGGGAGGCGGTTCCGCGCGCCTGTTCTCCAACATCCGCTCCCGCAAGGGCCTGGCCTACAACGTGGGCGGCGGCCTGGGCAGTTCTTTCGACCATCCTGGACTGCTGCAGTTGCAGATGACCACCAAGAGCGGCACCACCGCGGAGTCCATCGCGGCGCTCCACGAAGAGATCGAAGACCTGGTGGGCAGGAAACCCGCTTCTGAAGAAGAGCTGAAGAAGGCCAAGGAGGCCATCCTGAACTCTTTTGTCTTCCGCTTCGACACCAAGCAGGAGGTGCTGCTGGAGCAGATTGGCTACGAGTACTACGGCTACCCTGCGGACTTTCTGCAGCGCTACCAAACCGGCATTGCCCAGGTGACCGCGGCGGACGTGAACCGCGTGGCCAAAAAATATCTGCACAAGGACAAGCTGGCAGTGCTGGTGGTGGGCAAGGCCGCCGAGTTTGACAAGCCGCTCTCCAGCTTCGGGCCGGTGACTACGATTGACATCACCATTCCCGAGCCCGAGGCGGCCCCCGGCGCCGCCAAAAAGAGCGACGCACCCTCTGGCTCCACCGCCGAGGGCAAGGCGCTGCTCGCCAAAGTGGTTGAGGGCCTGGGCGGCAAGGAGAAAGTGAACGCGGTGAAGGCCATCCGCCTGACGGCCACCATGACGCAGAAAACGCCGCAAGGCGACATGAACATTGATGCCGACGCCCTCATGGCCTTTCCCGACCGCATGCGCATGACCCTGCGTC
>CAZXVY010000043.1:0-1229 GCA_964644115.1 uncultured Terriglobales bacterium | reverse complement strand
GCCCATGGGCGAGGTCACTACCGTGCTCGCCGGAAACAGCGGCTTCATGATTGCCATGGGCATGGCCCGCGACCTTCCCCCTGCCATGAAGGACGAAATGGTCAAAGACATGAAACGCGAAATGCTGCTGGTGGCGCAGCAGTCGGAGAATCCCAAGTACGTGTTCACGGTGGGCGGAGCGGCGAAGGTGGACGAGGTCGAGACCCGGATCCTGGAGGTCAACGCCGACGGATCGCAAGAGCGCTGGTTCGTGGATCCGCAGACCGGGCGCGTGCTGCGGGTCTCTCACCAGGCGATGGAGATGACCGGCCCCGTTCAGCGGGTGCGCGATTATTCCGATTGGAGGACGGTGGACGGCATCTCCCTGCCCTTCAAGAGCCGCATCACCAGCGACGGCCAGGAAAGTGGAGCCGCCCAGGCCACCGAAGTCGAGTTCAATCCAGCGGTGGATCCTAAGCTGTTCGAGAAGCCGGCAGAATCGGCGGGTGGACCGCCGCCCAATTAGGCAACAACGTCAGGCAACAACCCAGAGGAGGGATCTAGCGCGAGTCGGCGAAAGATTCGGCCGGCGGACGCTCCAACGCCTCCACCGCATCGATGCCGTCGAACATCACCATGATGGCCATGAAGACGGCCATCAGGCGCATGATTTCTAGCGTGGTCAGCTCCATGGTTCACAATCCTAGCACGAAACCCAGCCCGTGCAAGATGACTTTAGTACCCGAGAGCCGGGGTGGTCAATCCAGCCAAGAATAGCCCCTAACTGTTGATACGGAAGCACTTAACGTCCTCCCGAAGGCTGGGGAAGCGAGCAAAGCGAGCCCACGCCGAAGATGTGGTGTAATGGCGCTCTCTTATGACTGCAGCTGCCTGCCGCGCAATTCTCCTCATAATTCTTTTTCAGGTCCGACTGTCCGCCCAACTGGTTTCCCTGGAAACTCAGCTCAGCGCGAAGGAGCAGCAGCTCGAAGAACTGTGGGCCGAGTTCTGGCGCACCGACCGGGAGATGACGCTGGGCAACGACAAGCTCTCCACCGTCCCCATCCGGCAGAAAATCCGCGCCGTGCTCACCGAGCCGCGCTTTCTGCGCGAAATCAAGGCCGCGCGTTTCGACGACCCCACACTGGCCCGCCGTCGCCAGTTCTTTCTGCAAGAAGCTGAGGAAGCTCTCATCATCGGCGACCAGAAGCTGGCCAAACTGGTGGAAGAGATGGAGCGCGACGAAGGCG
>CAZXVY010000042.1:11757-13118 GCA_964644115.1 uncultured Terriglobales bacterium | reverse complement strand
GCACACGCTAGCGCAAGATGGGACTCTCAGAGGCCGGAAAGTTGGTTTTAGTTCCGGAATTGGAACAAGCACAGAAAAGGGTGCAGTTTTTCCGCGATTTTCAGCCAAATTCGCAATTTGCGAGGTTTGCCGCTCGCGGCCTGCGGGCGGAGTTTTGTTCCGAATTTGGAACAAGGCCGGGCGGAAGCCCATCCGCCCTGCTAGTAAATGCGCTCCCGCCTCCGCAAATGTCCGAAGCTGCCGATGTTGGCCAGGGTAAAGGCGAAGCGGAACTGGTTCTCGTTGCGCACCGAGCCCAGGGCAAAGCGGCGGTATTCCATGCTGATGCCGCAGCAGTCCCAGTTGTAGGTCCCCTGAAACGCCGAATACTGCAGGAAGTTGAGGTTGTAGTCGAAGCCGATATTGGCGGCGGTGGAGACGCCGCGCTTGTTGGGATGGCCGTAACCCATGAGCACGCGGATCTGGTTGAATTTGTCGGGGCCGGGGATGGGATTGGAGATGAAGATTTCCCCGGGCGCCTGGAAGTAGGCGTGGCTGCCGCCCAGGAAATAGTCGCCCATGCGGTAGGTGAGCAGGGCGGTGGAGGCGTTGACGCGGCCCTTCTTGATGTCATAGTCGAAGTGCCACTCGGCGTCGAGGTTGGGGCCGGTGCGCACGCGCAGCCGGGAAAGCAGCGGCGAGAAGCGCCGGGGCTCGGTGAGGAAAGCGATGCCGGCGAAGCTGGCGGTGGTGGTGAGCACGTTGCGGCGGCCGTTGACCACGGCGCCGCTGAAGTCGTCGAGGAAGAAATACTTCTGCGCCACTTCCCAGGTGATGATCTCGCGGGCCTCGCCCGGGCCGCAGTCGTCCTCCAGCGGCGGCAGCGGCCGGCGGATGGTGTCGAAGGCCTCGTCTTCGAGCGGCTGCCCGGCTTCCGTTCCATCGTTCGTCCTATCGTTGGGGCGGCCTTCCTTGGCGGGCTCCGCGAGGGGAACGCAGTCCGCCCGGGGTGCGGCGCGCTTGGCGTACAGCCGGTTGACGATGGCGTATTCCAGCTCGCTGGTATCGCTGAAAATGTCGCGCGAATCGAAGCGGATGATGTTGGCGAAGTTCTCCACGCCCTCGGTGAAGCGGTAAGTAAAGCGCGGCTCGATCACGTGCTTGAGGGTGTGGCCGTTCACCGGGCGGCTGAAGATGCGGCCCAGCGCCGGCGGCCGGACTTCCAGCGCCGCCTCGATGGTGAGCTTGGTTGTGCGTTCTTCGCCCACGATTCGCTACGCGATGCTCAGTTCCGACGTTTCCGCCTCGGTCAACGGTGCCAAGCTACTGTCCCTAAGCGCTTGGGCCACGAACGCCCTCAAGCTGGTTGCCTTTTGGTGACC
>CAZXVY010000042.1:0-11747 GCA_964644115.1 uncultured Terriglobales bacterium | reverse complement strand
CTCGATGGCGCGGCGGTTCACGTCCTGATTGTCGGCCACGCCGGGGCCGCCCACGGGCAGCCGCCGCTGCGTGTAATAGGTGTTGCGCAGAGCCACTTCCGGGCGCACCGTCCAGCCGCGGAAGTGCAGCGGCAGCGAGGCCCGCGGATGCACGTCGAAGCGGCCCACCAGATCGTTGGTGACGAAGGCAGGCTCCTTGCGCGAGACCCCTTCCACCGCGGCGTCGAACGCCCAGTACACGGGAGTTCGGGCCAGGCGGCGCTCCACGCTGGAGGCGGAAAACGCGGGCGCGTGCAGGATGGTCACCAGGTCGCCGCGCGCCGTGCTCTGGAAATTCTGATAGCGGGCGGCGTAGGTGTTGAAGGAAAATCCGTCCACGGTGTTCGACAAGAACGCCACCGACTTCACTTCCGAGTTCACCGCCTGGTTATAGGCCTCGGTAAAGGCCAGGCGGAAGACAAAGGAGCTCAGGTAGTTGAGGTTGGCCACTCCCCGGAACCCGAAGGGAGCGCCTTCGGCAGTGAGATGGACTTCCTGCCCGCCCTGGTCCACCTGGGCCGGGCCAAAGCCGCGGTCGAGCACACCGAAGTAGCGAAAGCGCAGGTTCGAGGTTTCGCTGGGACGGGCGCGCAACTCGCCGTGCTGCGCCCAGCCGCGCGACGACCAGTACTCCGCCCCCAGGGTAAGGTCCAGGCTGCGGTTCACCGCCCAGTAAAACGATTCGCCCAGGATGATGCCCTTGCGCGACGAGGTACCGAAGGTGGGCGTGAGGAATCCCGACTGCCGCTTCACCCGGCCCACGGGGTGCGCGGCGAAAGGAAAATAGAATACCGGGACCTTCTTCACGCGGAAGGTGGCGTTGTAGATGCGCGCGCGGTCGTCCACGTCCACCACCACGCGGGTGGCGTTGAAAGTCCACTTGGGGTTGGGCATCGCGCAGGAGGTCACCTGGCCGTCGTGGATCACGAAGCGCCCGCGCCCCAGCTTCTCCACCCGGCGCCCGCGAAAGGCCAGCGGATTGGTGGTGGTGAGGGTGACGCCGCGCCCGCCGAAGCGCAGTCCGGTGGTGCCGGAGACGTTGTGGAACTCGCCCGACTCGGTGCGCACGTTGTAGGAAGCGCGGTCGGCCTGGATGTTTTCGTCGTGCGGCCCGCCCTCGAAGGAGACCTTGCCCGCGGCCGTGATCTGGCCGCTGGCGGTGTCGTAGGTAACTTGATCGGCGCGGAAAATGAAGTCGCGGTAACGAATTTCCACCTCGCCGCGCAGATGGAAGACCTGGCCGGCCTTCTCCTGTTCGCGGGCGCGGATGGTGACTTGCTCGCCCGCCTGGGCGGATGAGCCGGCGGGTAAGGATGCGGGCGAGTCGCCCGCTTCCACACTGCCCTCACCCTGTGGTAACTGATTAGTAAACGCCGCGGGTGCGAGAAGAAGGTGACAAGCGGCCAGCGCCGTGATAATCAAGAGGATGCGGCGAGTCATGACGAGGGCTCGAAGTTAGCACGCGAGCGTTGAGTCGTGCAAAGCTGTTTCGCCGCTGCTCTGGGCGTCTCCGAAAACCCGGTTATGGCCTGTCCCATTTGTGGAGTGCGGTGCACCTGCCCGCCACTGGAGGACGCCAGCGGATCGCGCGTCAGCGTGATCCTGGATCCTGATTTCCATCATTCCCTCGAGGAACATGCTGCGCACGCAGCCCAGCCTCTGACGCCGCGCGTGAGCGTGCTGGTGGACCCGGACGAGCTGGGCGCGGGCGAAGACCATTTTGCCGCCAGCCTCGAGTCCAAGGCCGCGCTGCGGACGGAGGAAGACCCTCTGGCCCTGGACGACGACGACGGTAGCCAGTTCCTGGGCGCAAGTTCCTCGGGCGACGGCTCGGGCGACGGAATGATCGGTGGGCTGAGCAGAGGAATCAATGGATCTGCGCGCCGGGAGTCCGGCGTTTTGGAAGATCCACTGGCGGACCTGGTCGCGCCCCAAAGCGCGGGCACGAACGCTGGTACGAACGGGGCGTCTTCCAGCGCGACCCCTTCCACGCCGCAGGCTTCCCGTACGAACGGCTCTGGCTGGCGTGAAGAAGTCACCAACCGCCTCGACGCTTATCGCAGCCGCCGCCGGCGGCGCAGCGGGCAGTCCCTCAGCCTGAACTTCGAGCAGTCCGAAGGCAGCGCGGCGGCTGACCGGGCTTCGCCCAAGCTGATCCGCTTCCCCAGCCCTCCGATTGTGGGCACTGCCGCGCTCGACCAGCCCATGCACGCCGAGCCGGAAGCTGCGGCGCCGCCCGTTGCTGACGATGTGTTGGAAGATGCTTCGGCCTCAGCTGCTCCTGCCGCCACGGCCCAGCCCCAGACCACCGGCACGTTGTCGGTGGAAGACCTGGCGGCCGTGGTCGCTTCCGCGCCTCCACTCGAGGAATTGGCGGAGCCGGTGGAGGACTGGAGTTCGCCTGCGATCTATGAGCCGGAGACCGAGCCCGAGACCGAGCCGACGACGGAAACCGCGCCTCCGCTGGCCATGACCCTGGAAGAACTCGAGGACGCGCACCAAGACGCGGGGCACGCCCCCTTCGCTTCGTTCGCCGCCGGCGAGCGCGAGTTCGTGATTGAGATGCCGCTGCAGCCGGCGCCCATGTCGCAGCGCCTGGTCTCAACCGCCGTGGACGGCGGACTGGTGCTCGCCGCCACCGTGCTGTTCTGCATCAGCTTCTTCCTGTTCACGGAAGCCGCGCCCACCCTGCGCCTCATGCTGCCCATGCTGGTGGCCGTGCCCGCGTTTTTCTGGTGCGCGTATCAGTATCTGTTCCTGGTGTACGTGGGCGCGACCCCGGGCATGTTCGTCGCCGGCCTCGAACTCACTACCTTCGACGACGGCTCGGTGGACCTGCGTACCCGCCGCTGGCGCGCCGTGGCCACGGTGGTCTCCTGCGTGTCGCTGGGCCTGGGTTACCTGTGGACGCTGGTGGACGAAGACGCGCTCACCTGGCACGACCGCATCACCCGCACCCTGGTGGCGCCGGAGCGGCTGTTGTAAGCGCCGCTGGTGCGGAAGTTACTGCTTGTGTGGAAGCGGGCGAGGTCGCCCGCTTCCACACCCTTCGTGATCTTCGTGACCTTCGTGGTTTGCTTTCTCCCCGTTTTGTTTTCTAATGTCCAACCATGAAGCTCCCCAGCTTTGACTACGCCAACGCCCTGGGCTCCGCCGTGGGTGCCGAGGGGCTGCGAGTCAGCGACATGAGCGCTGCCGCAGCCGCGCAGGCGGTCGAAACCTTCCGCAAGCGCGTGGACTCGGGCGAGATTGGTTTTCCGAAGTTGCCCGACGATCGCGGCGTGGCGCGCGCCGTGGCCGAGTTTGCCGACGACCTGCGCGGCGGGATTGACGATGTGCTGCTGTTGGGCATCGGGGGATCGGCGCTGAGCGCCTACGCGCTCGACGTCGCGCTGCGCGGGCCGCATCCGTTGCAAGCGCCGGTGGGCGGCAAGAAAAGCGCACGCGGCGGAAAAGGAAAGCGCGGCGCGCGCGCCGGAGCGAAGCCACGCCTCGTGGTGCTGGACAACATTGACCCCGGCCTGGCCGCGGCGGCGCTCGAGCAGCTCGATCCGAAGAGAACGGCGGTGCTGGTGATCGCCAAGTCGGGCTCGACCGCGGAAACGCTCTCCGAGTTCCTCATCGTCCGGCAATGGATGATGAAGGCGCTGGGCAAGAAAGCGCGCACGCGCATCATCGCCATCACCGACCCGCAAAAAGGCGACCTGCTGGCCATCGCCAAGGAGGAACAGTACCCGCTGTTCTTCGTCCCGCCGAGCGTCGGCGGACGCTTCACCGTGCTCTCACCCGTGGGCCTGCTGCCCGCGGCGCTCATCGGGATCAACATCGGGAAGCTGCTCGCCGGCGCGCGCGCGGCCAACGCGGTCTGCTGGTCGGCGAAGCTGGCGGAGAATCCCGCTCTCGCCGCCGCCGCCGTACATCACGCGCTCAACACGAAACGCGGGAAGTCCATCGAAGTTGTGTTCGCCTACTCGTCGTTCCTGTGGGGCGCGGCCTTCTGGTATCGGCAGCTCTGGGCGGAGAGCCTGGGTAAGCGCGTGGACCGCGCGGGCAAAGTAGTCGAATGCGGGCAGACGCCGGTGGCCGCGCTGGGGGCCACCGACCAGCACTCGCAACTCCAGCTTTACATGGAAGGCCCGCGCGACAAGATGATCACCTTCTGGCAGGTGGAGCGCCTGCGCGCCGACCTGCGAATTCCGCGCGACTTCGCGGGCTATGACTCCTGCGGCTACCTGGGTGGCAAGAAAATGTCGGCGCTGTTCAACGCCGAGCGCACCGCCACCCAGGCCGCGCTCACCTCCGCCGGCCGCCCCAATTGCCGCTGGACGCTTGCCCGCGTGGACGAGCACACCCTGGGCGCGTTCTTCCAGATGCTCGAGTTCCAGACCGCCTTCGCCGGCGAACTCTACGGCGTGGACGCCTTCGACCAGCCCGGCGTCGAGCTGGGTAAGAAAATGACCTATGGGCTGATGGGGAGGAAGGGCTACGAGGAGTTCGCCCAAGGGCTGAGGAAGAATTAGCCGCGGATGGGTGGCCCTACGCCATTTAGCGTAACGCCAAATGGCGTAATGAGCTAGTGGGCGCCCAGTTGGCGAATCCATTCGGCGAACAGGGGCTCAAGGAAGAAGTAACGCCCCTTGTAGCGATCGATCAGGGCGCACGGCCGAAGGCCGTATGAACAGGCGCTCTGCTAACATCTCCCCGTGGCCGCCGAAAAAATTCGCGTGCGTTTTGCGCCCTCACCCACCGGGCACCTGCACGTGGGCAACGCGCGCACCGCGCTCTTCAACTGGCTGTTTGCCCGCCGCCATGGCGGCACCTTCATCCTGCGCATCGAGGACACCGACCTGGAGCGCCAGGTCGAGGGCGCGGAGCAGAAAATCTACGACGACCTGCGCTGGCTGGGGCTCGACTGGGACGAAGGCCCCGACCTGGGCGGACCGCACGCGCCCTATCGTCAGTCCGAGCGCCTGGAGCTTTACCGCCGGCACGCCGAGCGCCTGCTTAGCGAGCGCAAGGCTTATCTCTGCTTCTGCGCGGCAGAGGAACTAGAGCGCGATCGCCAGCGGGCGCTGGCCGAGCATCGTCCGCCGCACTATTCCGGGAAATGTCGAGCGCTCGATCCCGCGGACGCCGCCCGCCGCCGCGCCGCCGGCGAGGCCGCCGCCATCCGCCTGCATATCCCTGAGCGCCCCATCCGCTTCCATGACCTGGTGCACGGCGAAGTGGAGTTCTCGCACGAAGTGGTCAGCGATCCCATCATCCTGCGCTCCAGCGGCCTGCCGGTCTACAACTACGTGGTGGTAATTGACGACGCGGCCATGGAGATCACGCACGTCATCCGGGGCGACGATCATCTTTCGAACACTCCCAAGCAGGTCGCGCTCTATGAAGCGCTGGGATGGCCGGTGCCCGAGTTTGCGCACCTTTCCACCATCCTGGGCGGCGATCGCGAGCGCTTGTCGAAGCGCCACGGCGCAACTTCCGTCGAGAACTTTCGCAGCATGGGGGTGCTGCCGGAAGCGCTGGTGAACCACATGGCGCTGCTGGGTTGGGCGCCGAGCGGCGGCAACCGTGAGGTGTTTTCCAGGGACGACCTGGTGCGCGAGTTCTCCTTGGAGCGCGTGACTCCGTCGCCCGCCGTGTTCGACATGGAGAAACTCGCGTGGCTCAACCGTCACTATGTGAAGCTGAGTCCACCGGAACGCATCACGGACCTTGCGCTTCCGTACTTCGTGAAGGCAGGTTACCTGCCGGACGCGCCCGATGCCGACACGCGCGCGTGGTTTCAGAAAGTGGTGGAGTTGCTGGCGCCGTCGGTAGATCGCTTGGAGCAATTGCCCGCACGGGCCGCGCTCATCTCCAACTACGACGCCTCAGCCGCTCTCGCCTCAACCGACAATGCCGAAGTGCTCGCCTGGGAGAAAACGCGCGCCGTCTTCGAATCCTTCACCCGGCGCGTGCGCGCCGAGAACGCTCCGTTCACCGCAGAGCGTTTCAAGGAGCTCATCAATGAGGTGAAGACGGAAACCGGTACCAAGGGAAAGGAACTGTTCCATCCCATCCGCATGATGATCACTGGCTCGCACTCCGGCCCGGAGTTCGACCGGCTGATTCCCATCCTGGAAGAGGGAAGCCGGCTGCAACTGCCGCAGCACGTGAAGGGCGTGCGCCAGCGAGTGGAAGAGTTTTCAACGCAGATACACGGGAAGAATTGACGATTGCTGATTGACGATTGAGGATTGACTGTTCAATCGTCAATCGACACTCATCAATCGTCAATGTCCCTTCAACATCTCCTCCAGCGCGCCCCTCAACTCGGCGTGCCTGAACCTGTAGCCGCTGGCCAGGAGGCGAGCCGGTTCCACCCGCTGGCTGGCCAGCAACAGTTCCTCACCCATCTCCCCGAGCAGCAAGCGCAGCACGAACTCGGGCACGGGAAAGATGGTTGGCCGGTGCAATGCCGCCCCCAGCGTTTTCGTGAACTCGGCGTTGGTAATGGAGTCGGGAGCGACGGCGTTCACCGGGCCGGCGAGTGAATCCGTCACCAGCGCATACTGGATAACGCCGACGGCGTCGTCGAGTGAGATCCAGCTCATGTACTGCCGGCCGCTGCCCAGGCGTCCCCCCAGGCCCAGCTTGAACGGCAGCAGCATCTGCTTGAGCGCGCGGCCGGAGGGGCTGGCCACCATGCCGAACCGCAGGTGGACCACGCGGATGCCGGCGTCGCGCGCCGGCTGTGCTGCCGCTTCCCACCCGCGGCAGACTTCTGCCAGGAACCCTGAGCCGGACGGGCTGTCTTCGCGCAGGACTTCGTCGCCGCGGTTGCCGTAGTAGCCGATGGCGGAAGCGCACACCAGCACCCGCGGACGCTTCGCGCACTGGGCCAGCGCGGTGGCCAGGTGGCGCGTGCCCAGCACGCGGCTCTCGCGGATGCGGGCCTTCCTGCCCGCCGTCCAGAGCCCGGCGATGGATTCGCCCGCCAGGTGCACCGCGGCGTCCAGGCCTTCGAGGACGGCGGGATCAAGCGGCGCCGCCGGGTTCCACGCGATGTCGGTTTTAGGATCACGCGGCGGAGAGCGAACCAGCCGCTTCACGTTCGCGCCCTGCGCGCGCAGCGACGCCACCAGCGCTAAGCCTACAAACCCGCTTGCACCGCTGACGGCGATGGTCGAGCCAGTGATCGTAGCCATGGGGAGCCTCGCCTCGAAAGAGAGTAGAGAATCGCAGGGCAGGGTTCAACTTGCTGGAGCCTATTGTTCGGACGTTCCGTTCGCAGGTTTCGCCGCAATGGTTTCACCACAGAGGCACAGAGAACACAGGGAAAGGAAAGTTAGGAAGCCTCAACAGAAGCAAAGGGGCAGCATTGGAAACGGTACAAAACCAAGATCCCTCGGCTCCGCCCCGACCAAGGTCGGGGCGTTCGCTCGGGATGACAAGTTCATAACTACGGAATGACAAGTCCATAATTCCGGGATGACAAGTTCCTAATTCCGCCCGCCTTTGCCGCAGGCGGTACGCCACGCGACAGCAGCGGGGCGCCGGGCGTTAGGGCGCTACCCCTTGGCGCGGCCAGACCCATCCGTTCTCGATTTTCTGCCAGCCGACGTGCTCGTAGTAGCGTTCGGCGATCTTGGAGGCGCGCAGCACCCACTGCACCTGCGGGCTGAGGGCGATGGCCTGCTCGAGCAGGGCGCGGCCAATGCCCAGCTTCTGGCAATCGGGTGCGATGGCCAGGTCGCAGACGTAACCGTCGTAGGCGCCGTCCGTCCAGCCGCGCAGGATGCCCACCAGGCGCTCGCCTTCCCACGCAGTGAGCACGATATTGGAGCCGTCATACATGCGGCGGATGCGCGCCACATCGTCCACCGGGCGGTTGAGCGGAGACCCGCGGTAGAGGGCGGCGATGAGGGCGGCGTCGGGACGGCGGTCCGAGCGGTAGGTGATCATGGGACAACAGGATGGCACTGGCATGCGATTGGCTGCAAGAAACTTGAACGCGGCTGCACTGCGAGGCTGGATATAATCAATCATGGCGACGTTGCGCCACCAGATCGCCACCAACGTCCTTACGGTCACCCGGTTCCGCGACCTGCTGAAGAAGGTACGCGCCAACCGCCCCAACGAAGACCTGGATCTCATTCGCAAGGCCTACGACTACACCCAGAAGGTGCATGCCGGGCAGAACCGCAAGTCCGGCGAGCCCTACCTGGCGCATCCGCTGGAAGTGGCCATGGTGCTGGCCGACCTGAAGCTGGACCCCACGGCCATCGTGGCCGGCCTGCTGCACGACTCGGTGGAAGACACCTTGGTGACCATCGAGGACATCGAGCGCGAGTTCGGCGAGCAGGTGGCGCACATCGTGGAAGGGGTCACCAAGATCAGCAAGATTGATTTCGCCTCCAGCGAGGAACGGCAGGCGGAAAACGTCCGCAAGATGATGCTGGCCATGATTAGCGATATCCGCGTGGTGCTCATCAAGCTGGCCGACCGGCTGCACAACATGCGCACCCTGGCCGCGCTCCCCGAGGAGCGCCGCCAGCAGATCGCGCGCGAGACCCTGGACATCTACGCTCCTATCGCCCACCGCCTGGGCATGGGGAAGATCCGCGGCGAGCTGGAGGACCTGGCCTTCCAGCACGTGGACCCCATCGGCTACGAGCAGGTGCGCAAGGCGGTGGAGGAAAAGCGCAAACAGGGCGAGCAGTTCCTGGAGCAGATCGAGGAGGTCATCCGCGAAAAGCTCAAGGAGGGTGGCGTGGAGGCGCAGGTGGAGAGCCGCATCAAGCGCCTGTACAGCGTATACGCCAAGCTGCAGCGCCAGCACATCACGGTGGACCAGGTGTACGACCTGCTGGCGGTGCGCATTATCACCAAGAGCGTGAAGGACTGTTACGCCGCGCTGGGCCAGATCCATGGACTGTGGCGGCCGGTGGCGGGGCGCATCAAGGACTTCATCGCCATGCCCCGGCCCAACCTTTACCAGTCGCTGCACACTTCCGTGATTGCCGAGAACGGCACGCCCTTCGAAGTGCAGATTCGCACCGAAGAAATGCACAAGATGGCCGAAGAAGGCATTTCCGCGCACTGGAAGTACAAGGACGGCCCGGTGACGGCGCGCGACGAGCAGCGGCTCACCTGGCTGCGCCAGGTGGTGGAGTGGCAGCAGGACGTCGCCGACCCCAACGAGTTCCTTTCCACGCTCAAGATTGATCTCTACCCGGAAGAGGTCTACACCTTCACCCCCAAGGGCAAAGTGGTGATCCTTCCGCGCGATGCCACGCCCGTGGACTTCGCCTACACCATCCACACCGAAGTGGGGCACACCTGCGTGGGCGCGCGGGTGAACGGACGCATGGCGCCGCTGCGCACCAAGCTGCGCTCCGGCGACATCGTCGAGATCCTGACCCAGGCGGGGCACCAGCCCAGCCGCGACTGGCTCACGTTTGCCAAATCCTCGCGCGCCCGCCAGAAGATCCGCCACTGGCTCAACATCCACCAGCGGGAGCGCGCCATCGAGATCGGGCGCAAGCTGATCGAGAAAGAAGCGCGCAAGTACCGCATCGCGCTCAAGCAGATTGACGAGGCCGCCTACCAGCGCGTGGCCTCCGGCTACGGCCTGGGACGCGGCGACGACCTGCTGGCCGGCATCGGCTACGGAAAATTTTCCGCGCGCCAGGTGCTGGGGCGGCTGGCGCCGGCGGCGGAGACCGAAGAGCCCAGCCAGGAAGCGCCGCCCAGCACTTTCACCAGCGTGGTGCGCCGCGTCTTCGGCTCCGACTCCGGCGCCATCAAGGTGAAGGGCAGCGACGACCTGCTGGTCTATCGGGCGCGCTGTTGCAATCCCATCCGCGGCGAGGACATCGTGGGCTACGTCACCCGCGGCAAGGGCGTGGCCGTACATTCGCGGACGTGCTCCAACGTCACCAACCTGCTCTACGAACCGGAGCGCCGCATTGACGTGGAGTGGGCGCGCGCCGCCGACGCCCCCGCGCGTTCCTATCCTATCAAGCTCACCGTCTTCTGCGACGACCGCACCGGCCTGCTCAAAGAGCTCACCGCGGTGATCAGCGACGACAGCACCAACATCCGCAACATCGAGACCCGTACCGAAAACCGCGAGGCCACCGTCGAGGTGGTGATCGACATCGAAGACCTCAAGCACCTGCAACGCATCATTACCGGGCTACGCAAGGTGGCGGGTGTGCGCGACGTACAAAGGGTGCAGAAAATCTGAAGAGTTGCGTGCCAGCGGAGCGACAAGCTACCGGGCCGCACCGCCTTCGTTCTTGTAGATGGCACCGCCCTTGATCACCAAGCGTACTTCCTCCAGGCGCGTGATGTCCTCCAGGGGATTCCCCTCCACTGCAATCAGGTCGGCGAAGGCGCCGGGCTCGATCGTGCCCACTTTGCCGGTCCAGCCCAGGAGCTGCGCGGCGTTAAGGGTGGCTGAGCGGATGGCTTCCAGCGGTGGCACGCCCAGCTCCACGAGCACGGCGAACTCGTGCGCGTTCAGCCCGTGGGGATAGACGGTGGCATCGGTTCCGAAGGCCACGGGCACACCGATCTGGATGGCCCTCGCAACATGCTTGCGGGCGAGCTCGCGGGAGCGGCGAAGCCGCTCGAGCGCGGCCGCTGGGGCCCCGTTTTTCTCGGCGTTCTCCAGGGTCCAGTCCAGCCGGTACAGCGTCGGCACCAGAAATACGCCTTTCTCCTTCATGCGCCGGGCAGATGCTTCGTCAATCAGGCCGCCGTGCTCGATGGAATCCACTCCAGCTTCGACCGCCCGTCGGATGGCTTCCGGGCCCTGCGCATGGGCCGCCACTTTACGGCCCTGCCGATGGGCCTCCTCCACCATGGCGCGCAGTTCTGCTTCGCTGAATTCGGTGGCTTGGGCAGCGCTTTCCTGCGGCAGCACACCTCCACCGGCGCAGAGTTTGATAACGTCGGCGCCTGCGGCGATGAGCTGCTTCACCTTGGCCACGGCCGCTTCCAAACCCGATACGGCTCCCTCATGCTGGAACACTGTGTCGCACACACCATTCGGGGGACCCAAGCCGGTCACGGCCGCTTGCACTCGCGGTCCGGGCACGTGGCCGTCGGCGATGGCGTCGCGCAGTGCCAGGTCTGAATATCCAGTCGAACCCAAACTGCGCACCGTGGTGAATCCGGCATCGAGCGTTCTGCGAGCCACTCCAGCCCCGATCAGCGGCTCGCGCGGGATGGTGACCCCCGGCGGGTCGCTGCGCTGCGATTGCGGGTCCCAGGTAAGGTGCGTGTGCGCATCGATCAAGCCCGGCAGCAGCGTGAGACTTGCCGGCAGTCGGGTTACTTTCGCGCCTGCGGGAGGCTTGAACGGAGCTCCGCCAGAATGCACGGACTCGATCCTCTCGCCGCGGATCACGACGACGACATCCGGCAGGATGCGCCCTTGTCGTACATCCAGCATGCGCGCGGCGTAGAGGACGTGAAACGAGTCGGGAGGTGGAGTTTGGGCCGCGGCCCCCGCGACCAGACAGGTGACAGCCAGACCCTTGAGGAGCTTGGGTGGTCGCAGGCGCATAGTTCCTCCACGCAAACGGGGCCCGCGACAAAACTCCGTGTGCGTACCCAGTTTAGTATAGTGGCGTCATTCATTTCTATTCTTGAGGATCCATGGCAGCCATCCTGCTTGACGGAAACAAGATTGCCGCAGGCATCCGCGCCGA
>CAZXVY010000041.1:2926-13207 GCA_964644115.1 uncultured Terriglobales bacterium | reverse complement strand
CGCATTAGGTGGCGCATCCGGCCCGTGCCAGTTTCTCTTTTGTTTTTCCTACTGCTTATTGCTTACTGCTTATTGCTTCTTGCTAGCTCCTCAACGTCAGCCTCTCGATGCTCAAGGCCTTCCCCGTCTTCTCATCACACTCGATCAGGGCAGCGCACAAGCGCACGTCGCCGCGCGCCGGCTCAAAGCGCGCCGGCATGCTGGTGAGGAAGCGTTCGAGCACCTGTTGCTTCTCCACCCCGATCACACCGTCGTAGGGCCCGGTCATGCCCACGTCGGTGATGTAGGCCGTGCCCTGGGGCAGCAGGCGCTCCGGCGGTGGGAACGTGGGTGTGCGTGCCCAGCACCGCGGTCACGCGTCCGTCCAGGTACCAGCCCATGGAGATTTTCTCCGACGTGGCCTCGGCGTGCATGTCCACGATCACCACCTTGGCGCGGACGTCTTTCAGCAGGCGGTCGGCGGTGCGAAAGGGATCGTCGTTGTCCACCATGAACACCCGCCCCTGCAGGTTGAGTACGGCAAACTCCACGCCCGAACGCGTCTTGCCCTCGTAGCAGCCGCTGCCCGGCGTGCCCGCGGGATAGTTCGCGGGACGCAGCACCCGGCGGGCGGCGCTCTTCGCGTCACCGTCCGCCGATCGCATGTACTCGATGATTTCCTTCTTGTCCCAGACGTGGTTGCCGGTGGTGAGCACGTCAATTCCCAGGGCCAGCAACTCTTCCGCCATGGCAGGCGTGATCCCAAAACCGGCGGCGGCGTTTTCGGCGTTGGCCACCACCAGGTCAAGCTGGCGCTGCGCCACCTGGTCAGCCAGGTGATCGCGCACAATGGTGCGCCCCGGCCGTCCGAAGATGTCGCCAATAAAGAGGATGCGCATGCGCGCCCACGATGGTAGCACGCGTGTAGCGCGGCCGCCCCCGGCCGCGTGAGTCGAAGGAAACGTGTGGAAGCGGGCGACCCGCCCGCATCATTATCTTCGCTGGTAGCACGCGTAGCGCCGGCGTCCCGCCGGCTGTCGCGGCGGCATCCTGCCGCCGCCTTGTGCCTGTGTGGAAGCCGGCGACCCCCCCGCGCTACTTCTGCTCCGCCCTCCGCTTCACCATGCGCAGCATCTCTTTGCGGATCAGCCCGGAAAACGGCCCCACCAGCAGCCAATAGGCGCGAAATTTGCCGCGCGCCGCGCCGCCATAGACAACGACCCGCGTCTCCGTAGCCAGGCGTGTAACCGACTCCGACTCCGGCTCCACCGTGAAGTTCCACAGGGCCTTGGCGAAGCCGTCGCGCGCGAAGGCGAGAAGCTCTTCCGCGGTCAGCCCGCGCACCGTGCCGCTGTCCAGCCTCCAGAAGCGGCCGACTACGCCCAGCAGCACTTCGTTCTCCGACCCCGAGGGAATGGGGATGAACCCCGCCGCCCGCAGTCGCTCCTCCTGGGAGGCCGCCTGTTCCGCCTTCTGCCGCCCCCAGCCCAGCTTGCGCAGGCCCATCAGGAGCCGGGTGAGCGGCAATTGGGAGAAGTCGGCGCCCCGCATCGCCTCGCGCGTGCGCGCCAGCGGGGCCCGGACCCGGGTCTCGTAGCGGGCCGCCACATCGGGACGGGGCATCACCTCGTCCAGCTTCATGGCGCCAGTTCTGCGGTGCGCAGAAATTCGTAATTTCCCGAAGGCGAGACGTGGATTCCGCGCACCCGCGGCGAGTGCACCACCACGTTGTCCAGGTACCACAAGTGGATGTAGGGAAGCTCTTCCGCCACGATGCGCTGCACTTCCGCGTATCCGGCGCGGCGCTTCTCCGGATCCACCTCGCGGCGCGCCTGATCAATCAGCTCGTCCACGCGCGGGTTGCGGTAGCGGCCCCGGTTGGCGCGCTTGGGCGGGACGCTGGAGGAATGGAAGACGTGCTCGAAGATGTCCGGATCCTCGTTGCCCCCAATCCAGCGCAGCGAGTAGAGCTGGAAGGCGCCGCGGACTACATCCGAATAGAAGGTCGCAAACTCGTAGCTGCGGATGTCGAGTGCAATCCCCACCTCGCGCAACTGCTGTTGCAGCACCGCCGCCAGCAGGCGCGTGGTTTCCTCCGTCGAGGTCTTCATGGTCAGCCGGAAGCGCACACCGTCCTTTGCCGGATAGCCGGCCTCATCCAGCAGCTTACGCGCCCGGGCGGGGTCGTACTCGTAGCTTGCCACGCCGGCTTCGTAGGCCCAGTGCTCGGGCGGCAGCAGGCTCGACGCCGGGCGCGCCTGCCCGCGCCACAAATAGTGCAGCACCGGGCGGCGGTCAATGGCGTAGGCCAGCGCCCGGCGCACCCGGGCGTCTTTCAGGATGGGATCGTCGAGGTTCAGCGCCAGGTAGCTGTAGATGGAGCCCGGCGTTTGCTCCACCACCAGCCCGCCTTCGCGACGGATGTCCTCCACCATGTCGGCGGTGAGCGCGTTGATGGCCAAGTCCGCACTCCGTTTACGGAGTTCCAGCACCCGCGTGGTGGTGTCCGGCACCACCGCAAAGCGCACCCGCTTCAGTTTCGGCTTCTCGCCCCAATAGTCATCGTTGCGCTCGATGACTACTTCCTGGTCCTGCGCCATCCGTACGAAGCGGAACGGCCCCGAGCCGATGGGGTTCTCCTTCACTTCCTCCTTGCTGCCCGCAGGCACGACTCCGATGGCGCCGCCGGAAAGGTTCCAGGGCAGGGTGGCGTAGGGCTCCTTCAGGCGAAAGATCACCGTCCAGTCATCCGGAGTTTCGACGCGCTCGACAAACCGGAAGGTGCTGGCCTTGGGCGAGCGCACCACGCCGTCGCGCAGTGAGTCAAACGTCCACTTCACGTCGCGGGCGGTGAGCGGGCGCCCGTCGTGGAACTTCACCCCGCGGCGTAGATGGAAGATATAGGTGAGCGGGTCGGGGACCTCCCAGCGCTCGGCCAAGTGCGGCTGCAGGCGGTAATGCTCATCGCGGCGCAGCAGCGAATCGAAGATCAGCTCTCCAATGCGCTCCGACTGCGCGTCCGTCCCTACCCGCGGATCCAGGTTCGCCGGCGGGCTCTCAATGATCATCACCAGGGTGTCGGAGTCGGGCTTCTGGGAGCAGGAGAGCGTGAAGGCCAGAAGGATCAGGGCAAGGAGGAGAGAGGAGTCGTGGCAGATTGACGATTTCATCATTGGCGATTGACGATTGGGAGTCTCACGAACCACTTGGTGAATTCGGCTCTCGCTCGACATTGTGTCCAGTACACTCCGGAAGGGGACGAAAAACCACTTTTTCAATCGTCAATCGTCAATTCTAGAAACTCACCTTTCCCAGCACCACCGCCCGCCTCGCCCCGGTCGCCGACGGGACATTCGACGGCTGCCGCAGCCAGGTCTGGTAGGCCATCACCGCAAAGGCCATGGCCTCCTTGGCTTCCGACGGCACGCCAAACTCGTCGGAGCTGCGCACGCGCAGTCCCAACGACCCCACCTCCTCAGCAATCATACGAACTAGGGTCTTGTTTCTCGCCCCGCCGCCGGCCACGACATAATCCTGAAACCCTCCGCGTCTCCGTGCCTCCGTGGTGAAAACAAACTTCCTCAACGAGGCTCCGATCGAACGCGCCGTCAGCGCCGTAGCCGTGGTTACCACGTCCTCTTTGCGGGCACCTCGGCAGAGCCGCAGCACGCGGGTTACGAACTCGCGGCCGAATTCTTCTCGTCCTGCGGTCTTCGGCGGCCGCCGGCCAAAGAACGGATGCCGCAACAGCCTGGCGAGCACGTCTTCTTTCACTCTTCCTTGCGCCGCCACTCGGCCCTCGCCATCGTAGGGCTTTCCAAAGAGCTGCTCCATCAGCGCGTCCATCACCATGTTGCCGGGCCCGGTGTCGAAAGCGATGATTTCTTCAGGCTCTGCGCCGGCAGGAATCGCGGTCAGGTTGGCAATGCCGCCTAGGTTTTGCAGGACTCGTCCGCGGCGCGGATGGCGATAGACCAGGTAGTCGAGGAAGGGAACCAGCGGCGCTCCTTTGCCTCCCGCGGCCATGTCCGCCGGGCGGAAGTCGCTCACCACGGGCGCGCCCACGCGCGCCGCAATCACAGCCGCTTCTCCTGTCTGCCAGGTGGCGGCGATCTTTCGACCGAGGAAGCGGCGCCCGTCGCTCTGGTGATAGAGCGTCTGCCCGTGACAGCCAACCAGATCCACCGACTTGATGCGGCCGATGCGCAGCGTCTTGAGGACTGCGTCCGCGTAGAGCTCGCCCAGGAGAAAATTCAGCCGCGCCAGGTCCGCCACTCGCGCCGACGCCGCGTTCATGGCCGCCAGCACCGCCCGGCGCACCGGTTTGGGATACCGATACTGCCGGTGCGCCAGCAGCCGGAACCTGGTCCGCAGCCCGCGCCCCCGGATTTCGAGCAGCGTCACGTTAATGCCGTCCGCCGAGGTCCCGCTCATCACTCCAGCCACGATCACAGGACCGTCCCCTCCTGCCGCACCTCGGCGGAGAACTGCTCCATCGCGCGCCGCAACTCTTCGATTCTCTCCGTGCTCGGCGAGGGCGGCCACTCCCGAAGTTTGTACCGGCTCTTCATGAACCGCACGCGTCCCGCCGCCTGCTGCACCTGCGCGCGAAACTTTGGATCGCGCTGCGCCCGCCACAGCACGGCCTCATAAGCGCGCCGCACCTGTTCTTCGTGCTGGCAGACCAGAAACATGCTCGCGCCCGCCTCTACCGCCGCCACCGCCACCTCCTCGGTCGATCCCGCGGCCAGCACCCCTCCCATCTCCAGGTCGTCGGAAACGATGAGCCCGCCATAACCGATGCGCTTTCGCAAGACGCCGGTGATCCACTTCGCGGAGAGCGAGGCCGGAGTGCGGTCTCCCGTCACCCGCGGGTAGGCGGCGTGGGCCACCATCACGAAGCGCATTCTGCGCCGCAGGTATCGGTAGGGGACCAGGTCTTCCTCCCAAAGACTGGCCCACGGTTTCTCCACGACGGGAAGCTCCAGATGGGAATCGGCCCGGGCCGAGCCCAGGCCCGGAAAGTGCTTGCCGCAGCCCAGGACTCCTGCCTCGCGCAGGCCGAGCAGGAATTGGCGTGCGTAGTCCACTACGCCCAACGCATCGGCGGAAGCGGTCCGCGTCCCCAGCACCTGTTTCGACGCGGCCACTCCCAGATCCAGGACCGGTGCAAAGTCCACGTTGAATCCCAGAGCGCGCGCCTGCTCGCCCAGGATGCGGCCATGGCGCCGGTAAAGATCCGGGTTTCCCGTCGCCGCTACCGCGGCCGCCGAGGGCGCGAGCGCGATCAACTCGCGCAGCCGGTCTACGGTTCCGCCTTCCAGATCGACGCAGCGCAACAGGGTGGTCTCCACCGCCTGCCGGCAGGACGCGAGCAACTCATGCGTCTGCGCGGCCTCTACCAGATTGCGGGCGAACAGGATGACGCCCCCGGGCTGCAGCTCGGTGAGCATGCGTTGCAGACGTGCGTCCGCCTCCACACCCTCAAAGCCCATCACCAGAAGCTGGCCGACACTTTCGCGGAGATTGGCGATGAAACCTTTTCGCATGGCCGATTGGACGACTGGTTCCGACTGACGGCTGAGTGCTGACTGCTGACGCCCCTCAGCTCGCTACTCGATTTCCTTCTTCAACTCATACAACAGCTTCAACGCTTCCAGCGGACTGAGCTGGTCAAGATTCGTCCCGCGCAACCGCTCCACCACGCCCTGCGAGAGCGGGGAGAAGATGGTGAGCTGGCGCGCCACCGGCGCCTGGGGATCTTCGCCCGCCGTAAGTTGATCGCCCAGACGCTGTTCCGCGCTCTCATGCTCAGCCAGCACCTCGCGCGCTCGAGCAATGACCTCCTGCGGCAGCCCCGCCAGCTTGGCGACTTCGATGCCATAGCTGCGGTCGGCCGCGCCCGGCTCCACCTTGCGCAGGAACACGATCCCGCCCGCGCTCTCCTTGACGGAAACGTGGAAGTTCTTGAGCCCGGAAAGATGCTCGGCCAGTTCGGTGAGTTCGTGGTAGTGCGTGGCGAAGAGCGTCCGCGCGCGCGTGCGCGCGTGCAGGTACTCGATGGCCGCCCAGGCGATGGCCAGGCCGTCGTAGGTGGCGGTGCCCCGCCCAATCTCGTCGAGCAGCACCAGCGAGCGCGGCGTCGCCGTGTTCAGAATGGCCGCCGTCTCCGTCATCTCCACCATGAAGGTCGAGCGCCCGCGCGCCAGGTTGTCGCTGGCCCCGATGCGGGTGAAGATGCGGTCCACCACGCTCAGCCGCGCCGAGCGCGCCGGGACAAACGACCCCATCTGCGCCAGGATCACGATCAGTGCCGTCTGCCGCAGATACGTGGACTTGCCGCCCATGTTGGGACCGGTGACCAGCAGAATCGCCTGCGTGCTTGAGTTCAGATACAAATCGTTGGGCACAAAGCGCTCGCCACCCCGGATTTCCAGCCCTTCGATCACCGGATGCCGCCCCTCCAGGACCTCGATCTCGCCCGAGTCGTCGAACTGCGGGCGCGTGTACCCGCGCTCCGCCGCCAGGTGCGCCAACCCGGCCAGCAAGTCGAGCTCAGCCAGCGCCAGCGCCGTTTGCCGGATGCGCCGTGCTTCCGCGGCAACGGCGGCGCGCAACTCGGCAAACAGCCTCCGCTCGATTTCCACGATCTTCTCCTGCGCGTCGAGGATCTTGGCCTCGTACTCCTTGAGTTCCGGAGTGGTGAAGCGCTCGGCGTTGACCAGCGTTTGCTTGCGCTCGTAATCCGGCGGCGCGAGGTGCAGGTTGGCTTTCGAGATTTCCAGGTAATACCCGAACACGGAGTTGAACTTCACCTTCAGCGAGCCGATGCCGGTGCGCTTGCGCTCGCGCTGCTCGATTTGGGCGACGTACTGCTTGCTGTTGCGGCTCAGGTCGCGCAGTTCGTCGAGCGCGGCATCCGTGCCCGGCGCGATTATCCCTCCATCGGCGAAGGTCAGCGGAGGCTCGGGCACCAGCGTCTTCTCGATGCGCTCGCGCACGTCCGCCAGCTCATCGAGCAGCCCGTGGAGTCTCTCCAGACGCGCCGTGCGCACGCGCCCCAGCGCCGCCCGTACGGCCGGAAGCCGCCCCAGCGACGCGGCCAGCGCCAGCGCGTCACGCGGGTTCGCCGTCTCCAGCGTGATGCGGCTGAGCAGGCGCTCCACGTCGAGCACGCCTTCCATGGCCCGCCGCATCTCTTCGCGCGGCACGGTTTCCTTCAGCAGCGCTTCCACTGCGTCCAGCCGCTGCTCGATCTCGGCGCGCTCCAGGGACGGGCGCAGCATCCACGCCCGCAGCAGGCGCGTGCCCATGGCGGTTACCGTGTGGTCGAGCGCATGAAACAGCGTGACTTCCTCACCCGTGCCCGCAAACAAAGGCTCCACCAGTTCCAGGTTGCGCACCGTCACCGCATCCAGCACCAGGCAATCGTGGCGCTCGTAGAAGCCGATGCGATCCACGTGATCGAGCGAGCCGCGCTGCGTGGCTCGCACGTAGTGCAGCACCGCGCCCGCTGCCGTGGCCGCCGCCGCCCTTCCCGCCAGCCCGTAACCCTCCAGCGACAGCACACCAAACTGGTTCTCCACCAGCGGAATGGCGTAGTCGGGGGCAAACACCCAGTCGTCGAGAGGCGTCTCGGCAAAGCGTGGCAGCGCGCTGACGTCGAGCGCAGCGCTTGCTTGCCGCTGACCGCCTGCTTCTGGCTGATGGCTAAAGGCTGATGGCTGAGGGCTGCTCTTCTCAAACAAGGGCAGGGAAGAGGCATACAGCACTTCCCGCGGACGCAGTTGCGCCAGCTCTTCCGCCACGCGACGCTCGGCTTCGGGGCCGCGGAACTCGGTGGCGCGGAATTCGCCGGTCGAGAGGTCGAGCGCGGCGAAGCCGACGGCCTCTCCCGCGCGCGCCAGCGCCGCCAGAAAATTGTTCTCGCCCGATCCCAACGACGCATCCGCCGCCGTTCCCGGCGTGATCACGCGCGTCACCTCGCGCCGGACGAGTTTTGTCGCGGCGCTCGGGACTTCCATCTGTTCGCATACCGCGACCTTGTATCCTTTGCGGATCAGCTTGGCGATGTAACCCTCGGCGCTGTGATAGGGCACGCCGCACATGGGGACAGGCGTGCCACGCTCCTTGTGGCGCGCGGTGAGCGTGATCTGCAGCTCGCGCGCCGCCACGACGGCGTCTTCGTAGAAAAGTTCGTAAAAGTCGCCCAGCCGGAACAGCAGCAGGGCGCTGGGATGGTCCTTCTTGATGGCCGCGTATTGCCGCATCAGCGGCGTGAGGTTTTGCGTCCGGCCCGAAGCGGAAGCAGCGGCCGGCGGCCTGGTGGGCTCGGTCATTCAGCGAATTCTAGCATTCGGTGAAGCAGTACCCAGTACTCAGTACCTAGTACCCAGCCAACTGCTCGCTTCTAGCTACATGATTTGTGTCCTCTGTGTCCTCTGTGGTTCAATCTCCGTCAACTAACCACTGGCCACTAACCACTAGCCACTGTCTCCATGGAACTTCGCAAAGATCCCATCACGCGCTCCTGGGTGATCACCGGCGACGACTTCTCTCCCGGCGCCGTGCCCCAGGACGGGTGCATTCACTGCGCCGACTCCTCCTGGCCCAGCCAGGTGGTGTCCACCGTGCACTCACCCGACGGCGGCCCGTGGTCGGCGCGCGCCGTCGTGCATCCTTCGCCCATCTATCGGGTGGAGGGCGAGCCCGCGCGTCGCGGCGACGGCCTCTACGACCGCATGCAGACCATCGGCGCCCACGAAGTGCTGGTGGAAAACCCGGGCCACGACCGCCACCTCTGGGTCGCGTCAGACAACGAGATCGCCCGCTTCCTCATGCTAGCCGCGGGCCGCATCCTCGACCTGAGTCGCGACCAGCGCTTCAAGTACGTCACCATCTTCAAGAACCACGGCCCGGTCGCGGGGCAGGAGTTCGAGCATCCCACCTCGCAGCTCACCGCCACCACGTTCGTGCCGCGCCGCGTGCTCTACGAGCTGCGCTCCGGGCGCGACTACTTCGCCGCCAAGGAGCGCTGCGTCTTTTGCGACATCCTCACGCAGGAGCAGCAACAGGCCCTGCGCGTGGTCGAAGTCCGCGGAGACTTCATCGCCACCTGCCCCTACGCCCCTCGCGTCCCTTACGAAACCTGGATCCTGCCCCTGGTGCACGAATCTTCCTTCGGACGCGGACTGCTCACCCGCGAGCATTCGCTGCTGGAGCTGGGCGCGCTGCTGCGCCGGACTTTGCAGCGCATCCGCGCCGTCACCGAGGACTTTCACCTCGTCCTGCACACCGCTCCGAATACCCAGCACAAATCGGGTTTGCTCGACTACTGGAAGACCCTCGACGAGGACTACCACTGGCACATCGAAATCCTGCCCATCGTGGGCAAGAAATCCCAGTCATATACGTTCAAGGAAACCTACTTCACCCCCCTGACCTCGGAAACCGCCGCCCGGCGGTTGCGGGAAGTGACCTCGGTGTCGTGACAAAGCAAGTCTCACCACAGAGGACACGGAGGGCACAGAGTAAGAACTGGCTTGTGTGGCGCGGCCGCCCTCGGCCGGCTCTTGCCTGTGTGGGCACGGGCGCCCTCGCCCGTGCGCCTGCACCCCTTCGTGTTCCTTCGTGTCCTTCGTGGTTAGCTTTTTTCCTCCATGCCCGGCGCCTGCCCCGATTCCATCGGGGTGGTTAAGGCCTTTCCTACCTCCTCCCTCCTGCCAGCTACCTCCTCCCTCCTCCCGCCTGCCTCCTGTCTTCGTGCCCACTTCGCCTCCTCCATCTGCCACCGGTACTGCCGCATGTTCTTTTCAATCATCCCGCACAGCCGCGTGATCGCTCCCGCCTTCTGGGGAGGAAACGTCCCTTGCGCCACCAGCGACAGCGTCTTCACCAGGAACTCGTGCAGCCCGGCCGCATCCTCCGGACACGGCAATCCCATCGCCGCCGCCGCCGTCTTGAACCATTCCGCGTGACGCCGGCAGCGCTCGCTGTCCTCGTCCCGTGGCTCCTCGCACCGCCGCCCGTCCGCCTTGATCTCGACGCACCGTTTGGCATCTTCCATCACCATCACCCCGGCCTCGCCGCTCCGCTCCAGCGCCCGGAAAGGGATGTCAATCACCACCGGGCTTTGCGGCTTGTTCATCGCCCGAACCATGGCCTCGACATCACTCGCCCGCAACTCTTTGTACTTCGCAAACGCCAAAGCAATCTTGTTCCTCGTCGCCGTGCTCATTCTCATATTGGCTCTTCCTTTTGCCTTTGCTTTTACCTTTTGACTTTTACCTTTTGGGTTGCGTT
>CAZXVY010000041.1:0-2916 GCA_964644115.1 uncultured Terriglobales bacterium | reverse complement strand
CTTCCTTTTGCCTCTTACCTTTGCCTTATGATTCTTCTGTTTCTTACTTTTGCCTCTTTACTTTTTCCTTTTGCCTTTCTTTTTGTTCCTACTTTTGCATTGTTAATTTTTACTTTTGCCTTGAACTTGCGTTCCCACTTTTTCATTTTTAATTTTTACTTTTTCCTTGAACTTCCCCCTACTTCCAGTATGCACGTTTGCCCCACCCCAAAGTGACGGGCGAGCCCCGCCTCTATCGTCTGCTTTCACAGCTACTTACGCCGATCCGATCACATGCTGGGCCTTGACAAGAAAACGGAAATGTTCTCATTCCGAGCGCAGCGAGGAATCTGCTTTTGAGTTCAAGTCTGGCTATGCCGATGGTTCGGCGGTTCGTCGGGCGTGGGCACCTCGCAGGACGGTGAGCGAGATGGTCTGCGCGTCCTCCAAGCATGATATGTGTTAACATCCGCGCGTTCCATTCCCCAGGGTTTTTTCCGCAGCAACCGGCACCGACACCAAAAGAAAACGCAACAGCAGCTCTAGAAACTCGGAGGATTGCATGGCTGAACAAATCAAGCTCCCACCGGACGCTCCTCGAGGTACAAAGATCGCTCCCCAGAAGAAGGGGTGGCGCCTTGTCACACCCAACCGAAGACGGGCGCTCAAGGCCGCGCTGGTCGGAAAGTTCAACTCCATGAAAGGCCGGTTCGCTATCTTCAGGATCGAGTGACGAGCCGGCACGGCTGGCGTCCGAGCGCTTCTGCCCGGGCATACTAGAAGTCATCTGCCATGGCGAAACCCGCGTGCGAATGGGATGAGCAGTACATACTTGGCCTTCCCCTTGAAGATGATTCGTTCGAGAGGAAAGGAACCAGGTTGCTCGACTTGTCGTCGAACGAAGGCTCAGTGTGGGACGAGCTTGCCAAGCAGTCATCCGCCTTCGCTAACACAGGAGGCGGTCGAATAATCTACGGAATTACTGACAGCGGGACAGTCGACAACGGTGGTGTTCCCCGAATCGCCCGGGGCAGGCAGAGTACAAAGGATTGGCTCGAAGATATCATCCCTGGCCTGACGGAGTATGAAATCGTTGGGTTCAATGTCTACGAGGTCGTGGCGCGTGATGGGAGCTCGACGATCGGCCCGGAGATGGCCCTATATATCGTCGATATACCGGATAGTGACCGGGCGCCGCATCAGTCGAAACGAGACCATAAGTATTACGTGCGACTTGGTGGGAAATCCCTGCCGGCCTCGCACAGACTGATTGAAGACATTCGGAACCGCCTCAGGCACCCTGATCTCAAGCTCTTGCCTGAGATTGATCTCCTCAGGTTTCCACGCGAGTCCTTGCCGAGAATTGTAGGCAGCATGGAGATTCGCCTTAGATTACGGCTCGATAATTCGAGTCGCTTGAAAGCCACCCACACATGTATTGAACTCTCCCTTAATGAGTGGGGGGCCTCTTTCGGGGACTATGACAACCACGCTGTGCACGCCAGGCGGGCTGACAGCCACATGTCAGTGTTCTTGGAAGCTGCTCATCCGGTCTACCCCGGCATGCGGACCAGCTTCTGGGTTGACGTCCGGTTTCCCGCTGAACTGATGCCAGTCGTGCCAACCGCTGCTCCTCCAAGATGGGTCTTCGGAAAGGAAAGCGTTGAGAGCTTGGCCTTCTCGTGGAGGCTATTCGCAGACAATGCTCCACTGAAAGAAGGGCGCTTTAACCTCGCTAGCTTAGGCTTCGTGCAAAAGGCTCGCGAGCGCATTCTTAGCGACTCGGCGGCACCGTCCATACGAAACCACTACGGAGACTCGATCCCTTAGCGCTGCAACCCCGAGATCCTTCGTCCGTCGCGGCGGACTCAGGATGAGCGACCGCCTGTGTGGCGCCGGGTCTCCGGCCCTGCGGGTGCGGAAGCGGGCGACGCCGCCCGCGGGTGGCGCGGCCATCGTACTCACAAGACTCGGAAGGCTTGCTGCGTTCATTTTTCGCTCGCTGGCCTCTAGGGCTTTGAGGATGCTAAGGCTTACATTGCTAGCCTTGAAGCCGCCGGCACGCTAACCACTGCAACAAGCTAACGGCCTGGCTGCCCTTCAGCTCACTCAGCGGACTCACTGATGGGGGGCTCAGTCCAACGCCACAGTCCATTGCTGTCCTTGAATGCGACAAACCGAAACGAACGCTCCTGATGCCAGGGTAGGAGCCAGGGTCTGTATCTCACAACTGCCGAAATGCTGGCGGTTTGAACTTGCGCTGTGCCGCTAACCATACTGCACGTAAATCTTTTTGCTTCGTCGGGTTCAAGATTTACAGAACCGGCCGTCTCAAAACGGGCCTGCGCTTCTCCGGCAATCGCGATGTTGCCTTCGAACTTGACGGCTTCAATGCTGCAGCTGGCGGTGACGCTTCTGGCTGACAAAAGTCCCTCGTTCCTCACTCTCAGCGGAACGAGAAAAGGTGACTCCAGGCTAGTCTGTTCTGTCGGCTGAACCGTCAGTCGTGGCACGGTGCTCATGATCCGCAGGGTAACGCCTAGAAAGGTCAGTAAGGCCAGCAGGATGGCCCACGTGCGCCTCCCCAGGCGTAACATCTGGCGACGCTGCGTTCCGTCTCCACTGGAGCGGGGAGCTGCGGAAGAAGCACTCATGGGGTATCCGGGCTGATGGCGCCCTGTTCCGCGGCAAGACCTACGCCTAGCACAACTGCCCCGACTAGGCCCCAAAAAAGACCCACGGTCTGTGCTCCGCCACCGCCACCGCCCCCACCGCCCCAACCGCCCCGACCGCCACCTCCCAAGTCTGCTACCACCGTTGTATCAGTCACAATGGAAGCCATTAGCTCAGCCGATGCAGGACCTACATGGTGGAATCCGGCTTTCGTAACCTCGACCATCTGGCCATCGTGAATGGTCACAGTGTCATTACTGGGCG
>CAZXVY010000040.1:9548-13231 GCA_964644115.1 uncultured Terriglobales bacterium | reverse complement strand
CAACCTGCTGGCGCTGATGAGCGAAGTGCCGCGGTAAGAGGAGAGACCATGACATCGCGCGACCTCACGGTGTTCGTTCTGGGATTATTGTCGGCAACCTGCTTGGCGCTGGGCGTGGTCGTGATGCTCTCGATGCCGTGCGCTGCGGGCGCGGTGGCTGTACGCAGCGATTCCTTTAGTGGAGCCATTGCGAGGAAAGCCGTCCGGGTTACTTCCCAGATGCTGGGAATGCCCGTACCATGGAGGGTGATGAACCAGAGGATTTCCCACGATCGCCGTGACGAGGCCCCCGAGGCGAAGGCCCGTTGGTTTCAGTCTCTCAGCCTGCAGCAGCGGATGCAGCTTCTGTGTTCTTTCTGCGAACTCGCGTTAAGCATTAATCCTGGCTTGGCGGAACCGCGACATGCTCAACCAGCTCAAACACGTATTCGCATCCTTCGAAAAACATAGAGTCAGGTATGTCGTGATCGGGGGAATTGCTGCGGTGCTGCACGGAGTCCCCCGGGCAACATTTGACCTCGACATTCTTATCGAGGCTACGCCGGAGAATGCCACCCGACTTCTGAAGGCTCTTGAGGAGGCCAAGTTGGGCACAGCGGCGTTAACAACACCCCAGGATGTGCTCGCCCATGAGATTACCGTGTTTCAGGACTTCGTCCGAATCGACGTTCAGACTTCCACGCCCGGCTTGAGGTTTGAGGACGCCTGGAGCCGGGTTCGGCCAATGGAATTTGAGGGCCAGACGTTTCAGGTGATCTCGCGCGAGGATCTGATTGTTTCCAAAAGAGCCAGTGGGCGGCCGGTGGATCTCGAAGACGTCCGCTTGCTCGAGGCAGGTGAGCGAAGCACCTAGGGCGTTTCGTCCTCCGAACTCGCGCCCCTCCGCGGGCTCGAATACAATCGTTCCCGGCGCATCCCATCGAGAACGCGCATGGGAGCACGACCTTGCCTGACACTATCTACGATGTCGCCGTCATCGGCGCGGGCCCGGGCGGATACACGGCCGCCATCCGCGCCGCGCAGTGGGGAATGAAGGCCTGCTTGATCGAAAAAGACGCCAAGCTGGGCGGCGCCTGCCTGCACGTGGGATGCATCCCCACCAAGGCCCTGCTGTTCAACGCCGAAATTTACGACCACCTGAAGGCGGCGAAGGAGTTCGGCATCGAGGGCGTCAGCAACCCGAAGCTGAACTGGGCGGCGGTGCAGGACCGCAAGAACAAGATCGTCGCCAAGCACGCCAAGGGCCTGGACTACCTGATGCGCAAGAACAAGATCACGGTGGTCGCCGGCTTCGGGCGCCTCACCGGTCCGGTGAAGGGCGGCGTCCTGACGGTGGAAGTTGAGGCGGGCGGGAAAACGTCGGCCGTGAAGGCGAAGAACGTGATCCTGGCGACGGGATCGGAAGCGCGCATGCTCCCCGGCCTGAAGCCGGACAAGAGCGTGCTCACCAACATCGAGATCCTGAGCCTCGACGCGATTCCGAAATCGCTGGTGGTGGTGGGCGCGGGAGCGGTGGGCGTGGAGTTTGCGTCCATGTACCGCTCCTTCGACGCCGAGGTCACGGTCCTCGAACTTCTGCCGCGCATGGTGCCGCTCGAGGACGAGGAGGTTTCCAAGGAGCTGCTGCGCTCGTTCACCAGGAAGGGCATTGCGTGTCACCTGGGAGCCAAGGTCGAAAAGGTGGAGAAGACCAAGAGCGGCATCTCGGTCGCGTTCACTCCCAGTGACGGCAAGGCGCAGAAGCTGGAAGCGGAGAAAATCCTGATCGCCGTGGGCCGCGCACCGAGGACGGAAAACCTCGGACTGCAGAAGACCAAGGTCCAGGCGGAACGCGGCTTCGTCAAAACCAACGAGTGGATGCAGACCGGCGAACCGGGCGTGTATGCCATCGGCGACATTGTGGCCGGCATGCCACAACTGGCGCATGTGGGCGCGATGCAGGGCATCGTGGCGGTGGCGCGCATCGCCGGCCGGCCCGCCAGGCCCGTCCACCGCAACCGTATCCCTAATTGCACCTACTGCGAGCCGCAGATCGGCAGCGTGGGACTGACTGAAAAGGCAGCGAAAGACGCCGGCCATGCGGTGAAGGTGGGCAAGTTTTCGTTTACCGCCAACTCCAAGGCCAGCATCGTGGGCTCGCACGAGGGCTTTATCAAGGTGGTGTCGGAGGCGAAGTACGGCGAGATCCTGGGCGTGCACATCATCGGACCGTCGGCCACGGAACTGATCGCCGAGTCGGTGGCGGTAATGGAACTGGAAGGCACGGTGGACGACCTGATGTTCACCATCCACGCGCATCCTACCTTGTCGGAGGGAATGCTGGACGCGTTCAACGCGGTGGAAGGCGTGGCGATTAACGCGTAGGCGCTCTATTTTGAGATTTAGGAGTACAGTAGCGCTCGGAGGCCTGATGAGGAACGAGTTCACGGCAATTCTGGAAAGAGACGGGGACTGGTATATCGCTCACTGCCCAGAGATTCCCGGCGCGAACGGTCAGGGTCACACACCGGAAGAATGCAAGCAAAGCCTGGCCGCGGCGATTGCCTTGATACTCGAAGACAGGCGGCAAGACGGCCTGCGGGGCGCTCCTGAGAATGGAAGTCTTTGATCTCCGTGCTCCAACTCGGAATTGTTGATTACGCGACGGCCCTGCGCCTACAGCAGTCGTTGGTCGAACTGCGCAAGAGGGGAGGCGTCGGCGACGTGCTGCTTCTGCTCGAGCACACGCCCGTAATCACGCTGGGGCGCAATGCCAAGCGGCAACACGTGCTGGCGCCGGATGAACGGCTGGCGGAGGCGGGAGTCGAGATCGCTGAGTGCGACCGCGGCGGCGACGTAACCTACCACGGGCCGGGCCAGCTCGTGGGCTATCCCATTTTTGACCTGCGCGGGTTCCAGCCCTCTATCGGGGCGGTGGAGTTCGTGCGGCGGCTAGAGGAAGTCCTTATCCGCACCTGCGCCGACTTCAGGATCGATGCCGAGCGCGTGGACGGCATGACGGGCGTGTGGACAAGTACGAATTCGCCACAGAGACACAGAGACACAGAGAGAGCGAAGGCTCAAAGCAAAATCGCAGCGATTGGCGTGCATATTTCGCGCGGCGTTACGTCGCACGGGTTCGCGCTGAATGTGAACACCGAGCTTTCGTACTTCGACCTCATCGTTCCCTGCGGCCTGGCCGCGAAGCCGGTGACTTCCATCGCCCGGGAACTGGGAAGGGCCGTGGTGCTGGCCGACGTGGCACAGGCCGTGGCCCGGCATTTCGGGAGCGTGTTTGGATGCGAAGTCGTTTGGGCGAAGTCGCTGGACGCGCTGGCAGGCGGTGACGCCGACGTGCCGCTGCGTCTGCCGGAAGAGCTGCGGCGGATTCACGGCGACGATTCCACCTGGGCGTAGGGCCGGGGCTGCGCGTTAGAATGTCCTCCTCGTGAAAGCGCGCGCGTCCCGCGGTCCCAAAGCGAAAGCGAGTTCAGCCCAGGGCTCAAAGAAGTCCGCTGTACCGCCCCTTGCTTCCGCCGTCGCGCCTTCACGCAACTCGCACGGCATTCCCGACTGGCGGCTGGAGAAACCGAGCTTTCGTGTCAGCGAAGTCACGCGTAACGGAGAGGTCCGGTTCGAAGTCCGCGGCGATTTGAGCGCGCCCGCACCACCCATCCGCGAATCGAAACATCTGAACAAGGGCC
>CAZXVY010000040.1:0-9538 GCA_964644115.1 uncultured Terriglobales bacterium | reverse complement strand
AGTGCATCGCCATCTACCGCTGGATGCTGCTCAACCGCGCCATGGAGCAGGCGCTGGAGAACCTGTACAAGCAGGGCCAGGTGGTGGGAGGGGTGTATTTCGGCTTTGGGCAGGAGGCGTGTTCGTGCGCGTCGGCGTATGCGCTGCGCAAGGACGACTGGCTGGCGCCCATGATTCGCAATCAGGGGTCACTGCTGGTGAAGGGCTTTCCCGCGCGCGACATCATGATGCAGTACATGGCCAAGGCGGGCTCGCCCACGCGGGGACGCGATGCGTCGTCGCATTTCGGCGACATCGTGGAGCGCAACGTGTGCGCGCCCATCTCCATGCTCGGCGACCTGATCCCGGTGATGGCGGGCGTGGCCCTGGGAGCGCGCCTGCAAGGAAAGCGGATCGCGTGCCTCACCTACATCGGCGACGGCGGGCAGTCCACCGGCGTCTTCCATGAGGGACTGAACTTTGCCGCCGTGCAGAAACTGGGACTAGTGCTGATCGTGGAGAACAACCTGTGGGCGTACTCCACGCCGGTGGAGGCGCAGTCGGCGGTCGAGGACCTGGCGGTGCGCGCGCTGGGCTACGGGGTGTCCGCGGTGATCGTGGACGGCACCGATGCCTGCCAGGTTTACGACGCGACCCACGAGGCCTGCGAGCGCGCCCGCCGCGGCGAAGGACCGACGCTCATCGAAGCCAAGATGATGCGCATGAAAGGCCACGCCATCCATGATGCCGCGGGCTATGTGCCCAAAGAGCTGTTCGAGTTCTGGCGCAAGCGCGACCCGATCGCGCGTTTCGAGAAGTACCTGCGGGAGAAGAAGTGGCTCACACCGGCGGAGAACAAGAAGCTGATTGAGGGCGTCGAGAAAGAACTCGAGGCCGACCGCGCGGTCGCGGCCGCATCACCTATGCCCGAGCCGGAGACCGCGGCGACGGGCGTCTATTGCGAGGCGGGCTGCCATGTGATCAAGCCTAAGTATGGGGCGGTGAAGGTGGGGCGACGGACGGTGGACGGCACGAGACCAAAGACAAGTGAAGCAGTAGTACACTTGAAGTAATTACTCGTTGTTCCGGTAACCTAAACGTAAATCTCTAGGCGGCAGGTGACTAGAATGAGCGACACCGGTGGCCCTTACGTTCAAACCGCCGTTCTGTGCGAAAAGGTGCTTCAGGAAAAAGACGGCGTGATCAGCATTATCCGGATAATCGACACACTCAATATCACTGCGTCGGGCCCCCAATCGCCGGAGGAGATGCCGGCGGGCCAAGTGAATCTGCCCGCTGCAATTACTCTCAAGGCAGGCATGCTGCAAGGCAAGTACTGGCTGAAGATTGTGCCCGTTGCACCTTCTGGCAAGCGGATGCAGGAAACCCCAGTGAGTGTCTACTTTGAGGGGAACGACCGAGGAGTTAACGTGATACTGAACATGAACCTTCTGGTGAAGGAAGAAGGTGTGTTCTGGTTCGAGGTATCAGTACAGGACCAGCTACTTACGCGGATACCACTGAGGGTCGTATATCAAAGATTGACTCACTCGGGATCTCAACCGAGCCCGTAGAAGTGCCGGTTGTCATCACTGCTCCAGACGCTCCCCACTGCTGCTGGGTTGCAAACAACGTCTGAGTGAGGTTTCGGAACTTCGAACGAAGCTCCTGTTCAGTCCAGTCGCCGTTGTTGTATTCCGCTAGAAGGAGGTCGACATCAGCAGCAAAGCCCGGCCCGGCGTCCCAAGTCTCAGCATCGAACCAGGCTTTGAGTTGGTCAAGAGTAGTTTCGCCGGCAAGATAGCGCACAAGTTCGTGCCGTGCTTTCAGCTCCAATTGCAGATTCATGTCATCTCCCATTCAAATCGTTGAGGTCAGCGTTACTGAGCTCCGAAAGATCTTCAACGACGGAGCATATGTCGAACGGGCCAGGTTGGGGGAGCTAGCCGAAAAGTTACTGTCAGAAAATAATCCCAGTCCGAAGGCGCGCCAACCTCCCGGCACAAAAAGCCAACTCATAGGATACTTTGATGCGAAAGGCCGAGAAGTAGCACGAGCTCACCAGTATCTTCGCAAGGATGGGACCCTTGGCGCAAGCGGGAAACCCGACCCTAAGAAGATCTTCAAAGAGGGTAAGTTATACGTTTACAAGTAGTTAGAGTCCAGTAGCCCTTGTCATAAATATCGACGGGGTAGGGTCAATAATCAAGATCTGCTGCTAGTCATTCGAAAACAGCGAACACATCGGCATCCCGAATGGGAGGTGTGATTACGATGAACCTTACCAGTGTGATCTTTCTGGTAGCGATGGCCTCGATCTTACCGGTTGGTTTCGAGGGAGGCGATGCGCAGGTAAGTCAGCCGATTCCGGTCGGCATCCGATTTGACGCTGAAGGGCCCGACTTGTTATCGGCACCACCTGTAACCGAGCCGACAGCTGCGGAGCTGAAGGCACTGGAGTCACTAGTTGTCGCGCAAATCCGAAAGCACAAGGGTGTAGAAATCGTTTCCTTAGACTATCCACAGGACTACGTCTTCATCGGCGTGGTAGTCGGAAAGCTCCCGGATGGCCGTAATGGCCATTTGTACGTCGCAAGCAGCGTTTACACGATTGCGACCAAGGCTGGAAAAGACGAATTCGTGAGCCATAACGTCCTCGCTGGTCGTGATTTGCCGTCACTGTCCAATGCCCTAGCGTTTCAGTTCGCAAGCATGAAACTGCGCGCAACTCTTGGATTGTGGAAATAGCACAGTCAATGCCAACCGTCACCTATCTCGAAGCTATCCGCCAGGGAATCTGGGAGGAGATGGAGCGCGACCCCGCCGTCTTCTGCATCGGGGAGGACATCGGCATCTACGGCGGGGCGTTCAAGGTCACCGATGGGCTCATCCACCGCTTCGGCCCCGAGCGCGTGATTGACACGC
The DNA here is from genome assembly GCA_964644115.1 of uncultured Terriglobales bacterium. Lineage (GTDB taxonomy): Bacteria > Acidobacteriota > Terriglobia > Terriglobales > Acidobacteriaceae > CAZXVY01. The sequence goes on along the minus strand of CAZXVY010000040.1, from coordinate 6,634 downwards.
CGATCGCCGAGTCGGCCATCGTGGGCGCGGCCTTCGGAGCGGCGCTCACCGGGATGCGGCCGGTGGTGGAGTTCCAGTTCATTGACTTCATCGGCTGCGCCTTCAACCAGATCACCAACATGCTGGCCAAGTCGCACTACCGCTGGGGAGCGCCGGCGCCGGTGGTGCTGCGCGGGCCGAGTGGCGGGAACGTCCACGGGGGGCCGTTCCACTCGCAGAATCCGGAGATGTACTTCGTGCACACGCCCGGGCTGAAGGTGGTGGCGCCGGCCACGGCCTACGACGCCAAGGGACTGATCAAGGCGGCGGTGCGCGATAACAATCCGGTCATCTTCCTGGAACACAAGTACCTGTACCGGAGGGTCAAGGAAGCTTTGCCGGAGAAGGACTACACGGTGCCGCTGGGCCAAGCCCGCCTGGCGCGCGAGGTGAAAGACGGCGGGCACCTGAGCATCATTACTTATGCTGCGATGGTGCACGTGGCGCTGGAGGCGGCGGAGACTCTGGCGAAGGAAGGCATCGAAGCGGAGGTGCTCGACCTGCGCACGCTGCTGCCGCTCGACCGTTCGGCCATCGCCGCGACGGTGAAGAAGACCAACAAGGCCATCATTCTGCACGAGGACACCAAGACCGGCGGCATTGCCGGCGAGGTAACGGCCATCATTCACGAAGAGGCGTTCGACTCACTCGACGGCCCCGTGGTGCGCATCGCGGCACTGGACACGCCGGTTCCCTTCTCCCCGCCGCTGGAGGAGTTTTTCCTGCCCAAAGTCGCGGATGTAGTACGCGAGGCGAGAAGACTGAACAACTACTGATTCTCACCGCCGAGAACGCAGAGAGCGCTGAGATGATCAAGAAGACGCCCAAGGGTTATGTGCTCTATTCGCTGTCGAAGCCGCGGCGCAGGCTGGGCGGGCCCTACAAGACGCGGGCGGAGGCGCTGACGCGGGAGCGGCAGGTGCAATTCTTCAAGCACCGGAAGAAGCGGCTGTAGTCCAAGGCGCCGCCTATAATGGGCGTTCGTCCTAGTCCCACAGTTTCAGCCAGAGCGAGCGGGGAAGGAAACCATGCCCACCGACATCATCATGCCCCAGATGGGGGAATCGATTTTTGAAGGGACGCTGACCAAGTGGCTGAAGAAGCCGGGCGACAAGGTGCAGCGCGACGAACCGCTGTTTGAGATTTCCACGGACAAAGTGGACGCCGAGATCCCGGCGCCCGCGTCCGGCGTGCTCAAGGAGATCAAGGTTCAGGAAGGCGCAACCGTGCAGGTGAACACGGTGGTGGGCGTGATTGATGCGGATGGAGCCGGAGCAGCGACGCCCGCGCCGGCACCTGCCAGGGCCGAGGCGGCCAAGCCGGCGAAGAAGGAAGAAGCGGTGGCGAAGCCCGCAAAGAAGGAGGAGGTGCCGCCGACGAAGGCACCGGAGCCGCCCGCGCCGTCGCGCGCTGTAGTGGTTGAGATGCCGGAGCGCGAAGAGGGCGAGCGCGTGCGCTCCTCGCCGCTGGTACGGAAGATTGCCGCCGAGCACCGCGTGGACCTCGGTCAAGTGCCGGGGACGGGCCTCGAAGGACGCATCACCAAGAGCGACATCCTGAGCTTCATCGAGCAGCAGGGCGCGGGCGGAACGGCAGCAGCGCCGGCTCCGGCACGGGCTGCAGCGCCCGCGGGCGCGCCGGCTCCGGGCGAGATTGTGCCCATGTCCACCATGCGCAAAAAGATTGCCGAGCACATGCTGGCCTCACGGCGCACCAGCGCCCACGTGCACTGCGTCTACGAAGTGGACATGACGCGTATTGTCCGCCTGCGCGAAAAGGAGAAGAAACACTTCGAGCAGCGCACCGGGGCCAAACTGACCTACATGCCATTCTTTGCGCGCGCGGTGATCAACGGCGCTCGCCAGTTTCCGGTGATCAATGCGTCGGTGGAGGGCGAGAACATCCACTACAAGCGCGAGATCAACCTGGGCATCGCGGTGGCGCTGGACTGGGGGCTGATCGTGCCTGTGGTGAAGCACGCCGAGGAGCGGAATTTCCTGGGCTTGCAGCGCGCCATCAGCGACGTAGGCGAGCGGGCGCGCTCCAAGAAGCTGACGCCCGACGACGTTGCGGGCTCGACCTTCACCATTACCAACCCGGGACAGTTCGGCGCGCTGTTTGGCTTGCCCATCATCAACCAGCCCAACGTGGCCATCCTGGGCGTGGGCGGCATTTTCAAGGCGCCCATGGTGGTGACCGACGATGCGGGCCAGGACTCGATCGCCATCCGCTCCATCGCCCACCTGGTGCTGGGCTACGACCACCGCGTGATTGACGGCGCCGTCGCCGACCAGTTCATGGCCCAGGTGAAGAAGTACCTGGAGAACTGGAACGAGGACATCTACTAACGGCTTACCGCGGATTCACGCGGATGAACGCGGATGGGAAGTCAGTTCTTCTTGGCCCAAGCCGAAGCGTTCAGGCACTCGACGACGCCATCAATGACCTTGCCCAGGCCGTCGCGAAACTTGTCCTCGTCCATGATGTCCTTGTTGGTGACGGCCTCGGCCATGGAGAGCGCCGCAGAGACAAAGGCCAGAGCCGACTCCTTCTTGTCGGCGCCCTTGTTGCCGCCAAACAATGCTTCAATGCCGTGCACGACCGCGGGGATGAAGGAAATCCCTCGCAGCAGAATTGCCAGAAATCCCATGTCGATTCTCCTTTTCGTTATTTGCCACAGAGACACAGAGGCACAGAGGATTGCTGGAAGCAGCTTCGGCCAGCGTGCGTACCTCTGTTCGGTCTGGACCCTGGCCTTGCCTTTTCTATCTCTGTGGTCTCTGTGCCTCTGTGGCTAACAGGATGACGATTCTCAGTTTCCCGCCTTCAGGTACTCGATCCCCAGGTGCAGCAGGGTGAGCAGCGCGGCCACCAGCGCGCCAATGCCACTGGCGCGATTGACCAGCGCTTCGTGTTTTTCCACGCGAGCTTCGATCTCGCGCAGGCGGCCGGGCTGGCCGTTGCCCAGCAGGGTGCGCATCTGCGCCTTCAGCGTGGCCAAGTCGGCGAGGACTTGTCGTTGAAAGTCGGTCATAACGGGCGATCCACATGCAGCGCAGTTGAGTAGCGGGAATATTTGGGCGGCGAGGAGTTGTCGAACTGCCGCACGTAGAAGTCCACCACGCGCGTCAGCCGGGTGACGGTGAAGGACTGGGTGGTGAAGCGGCCCACCAGGTTGCGGTCGGACTCCTGCCCCCAGCCGAAGTCGTTGCGGCGGACCTCGAATCCTCCGCCCGAGGGCGGCGCCACGCCGGCGTCGATGGTCACGGTAGTCGAAGTCACGGTAGTGAATTCGGCCGTGGGCAGATCAGCAATAAAAGTGCTGCCGACCGTGGACGTGGTTGCGGTGACGTCCAACGCCTCGCGAAGGCGCGAGCCGGCGGTTTCGGCGCCCGGAGGCTCAGCGGCGTCGTTGGCAAACGCGATCCGGTAGAGCGCGCGCTCGCCGCCAGGATCGGCCATCTCGATTCCCACTTCGCGCACGATGGCAGTGAAGCTGGCCGCGCGCGAGGGAACGTCCACCGCGATGGCGTCGCCGGGGAAGACGTCGGAGGCCGCGCCGCCGGGCAGGAAGTCGCTCCACACTTCGTACTCGCCAGCCCAGGCGGGCAGCGTGGAATCGTCGAGCAGGGCGAGGGCGGCGTTCTCGCAGTCCGCAGCCGTGCGAGGAGCAGGCGAGATGACGCGCACCACATCGGCGCGGACACCGTCGTCGCTTCCCTGAGCGCTGGCGGCAATGCTGGCCGGATCGAGGATGCGCACCAAAGCGCGCCCGCGGCTGCGGTAGCGGACCACGATCTGCTCGTTGGCTACGGGGACATAGGCAGAATGAAACAAAAGGTCGGGCGTATCGAACACGAGACATTCCGCGCCTTCGGCCACCGCCCCTTGCAGGCGCGTGCGGAAACTCTGCGCGGGGATGGCGCTGCGCACCTCGGCACTCACCGCACGCAGCAGGCGGGTGAAGCTGAGGGCAAAGTTGGCGCTGAGGACGTTTACCGGCGCGTAGGTCACAAACCCGGGCGCCGCGCTGACGATCGCGTCGTAGAGCACGGTAGAAAGCGCGCCTTGCGAGCCGGGGCTCGCGGGATCCACGTCATGCACTTCGAGCACGACGCGCACGTCGGCAGAGACCGCAGATCCGCCACGCCCGTTGCCTGCCGGGCGCGCCGACGAATGGAACGTCTGCTGCTTGCGGTACACCTGCGTGGCATAGAGACGCGCAGTGAGCGCGTAGCGATGGCCGCTCACGGTGGTGATGGTGGATCCGGTGGCGGCGCCATTCACCAGCGCACGGATTGCGGACTGCGCGCCGGACGGCGTGATGCGAAAGCCGGCAAAGCAGTTGGCGATGGACACCGCGCCGTTGTACAGCCCGCCCAGCACCGCGTCCGACGCGGCGTTGAACGTGGCCTCGCCGTGCTGGAGGAGGAGCGCGTCGCCCAGCTCGACTGGCTCGACGAACTCGACGCGGGTGGCGCCGTCCACGCCCGTGCCGCCGTTGACGTTCAGCTTTCCGGAACCGACCGTGACGCCGCCCGAGGGCGCCGTGAGCTTCCAGTGCGTTGCCCGCAGCAACGTGCCCTTGTACTCCTCATCCACCAGCACCTGGTTGTTACGGGTGAAGGGAGTGTGGGAGAGGTCGAACTGCAACGTCAGGCCGTCGCCCAGGAAGTAGTCCTTTACGAAGGCCCGCGGCTCCACGCGCCCGCTCAGGGTGGCGTCGTTCCGCAGCTTGTCCAGGCGCGCCAGCCGCAGGCCGTCCGGCGTGAACGATGCTGCCGACTCGCTCAGGCTGTGCGACGTGGCGCCCAGTGCCTTCAAGTGCAGAGCCGCGTCGTGCGCGCGATAGCCGGCACGCGCTCGCAGCGCCAGCGCAGCGGCGTGCAGGGAGAACGTGAGATCCGAGTCGCCGGCGAACAGGGGCTGCGTGTCGAGGTCGTCCACCGCAGTGGTGTTGAAGGCGGCGGGGAGCAGGTCTTCCGCGAGCTGCTTCAGTGAGCTGCCCGCGCTGCGGTTCACGAAGGGCGCGCGCTCGGGCAGCCGCTTGCGGTCGAGGATGAACTCGTCGCTCGCCGCCGTCAGGCGGTAGCGCAACACCGACCCGCGTTCGCCCCATCCCAAAGGTTCGCGGACGGGGGCCGCGGAAAGGTATCCGGTGAACAGCTTGGTTCCGTCGCGGCGGGAGAGCACCACACGCCCGCCACTCGCCGGCACGACGAACTGCGCGGTGTCGGCGGCGAGCGCGGCGTCCAGGTCCGACGGCTGGTTCAGCTTCCGCCGCACGCGCGGCGGTACCTCAGGCGCAATCGCAGCGGTGTAGTCGCGCGCGCCCGCGCCGTCGTTGTTGTCAATGGTGAGAAGCATGCAGGGAAGCTAGTGTTCTCAGTACAGGGCGGCTGATGCCGGCGGATAGAAGCTGCGGTAGCACAGCACTTGTTCATTGTCGTTCGCATCGGTGTGCGGCAGGGCGAGAAAAGCAGCGCGCAGTGCGAACGACTCCAGAGGCAGAGCCAGCTCAGTCGCCGCCTCCTGCGCTGGAGCCGCGGGCTGCAGCCGCGGATAGTAGAAGCACACGCGGCCTCCCGATCCTTCCGGCAGCACGAAGAGCGCCGACCACTCCTGGAAAAACGATCCGGACTCGCGGTCCAGCAGTGCCACCACCTTCTGTACTTTGGCGCTGGTGGAGGGCGCGCCACCGATCAGCGGCTGCGCAAGCTGCAGCGAGGTGGCAGTCTTGGCTGCGACCCGCCCCACGTTGAAAGTGACGCGGCGGATGTAGTTGACATCCGACCCGACGTCGCTGGCCGCACGCACGTAGGCGCCGGAAACGCCACTGCCCACGTAGCCGGTCTGGGCGGAGTAATCAATGTCCACGGCAATCATGTCGCCGACCGCGAATGATCCGACGGCGCCTGAGCCGACGAAGATCTCACTCGCCGTCGAGCCCGATAGCACGGCGACCCCGGCCAGCGGCGTTCCCCCGGAGGGAGCGGCGGCGGCTCCTGGGTCGGCGGCGAGCACGTTCATGTGCTGGGAGCCGCCGGCCAGCGCCATCTGCAGCTTGCCCCACTCGCGGAAGTCGAACTCCACCCGCGCCTCGAGTTGCGCGCGGAACTGCGATCCGGCAGCGCCCTTCAGTCCGCCGCGCACGGGACGCAACTCGGTGGCGGGCGTGCGCCGGAAGTTCTCAATCCAGCCCAGGTCAATCCACGGCGCAGGCGGCGCGTCCACAGTGAAGCCCGCGCTCTGGCCGGGATCGAAGATGGTGGGCGCTCCCGTGGCGCGGGTGACCGGCGCAAAGTAGGCACGCACGCGGCGCGCGATGGGCGCCATGGGCGGACGCAGCGTCAGCGGCGTGCTCATCCCAGGTTCACCTCCGGGTAGAAATGCACGGTCACCTTTGAGGTCCGGCGCAGTTCGGTTCCGAGCGCCACCGTTTCCATCACCTGCGGCCGCGTCCAGAAGACTTTGGTGCCCAGGTCGGGCGGCGTGGCCTGCGTGTAGTCGCGCTTCACGGTCTCCGTCGGACTGCTGATCTCGAGCAGCTCGAGGTCAAGCGTCGCCAGAACGCGGCCCCGGTCCACGCTGCTGT
>CAZXVY010000039.1:0-13324 GCA_964644115.1 uncultured Terriglobales bacterium | reverse complement strand
ATTGAGGATGGCCGCATCCCACCGCAACCCGCCCTTTTGCAACGCGGCGACGCCCTCGCCCACCTGCACCAGCAGTGCGGTCAGGGTGACAACCGTGAGGAAAACCATGGGCGCCAGGGTGTACCAGTAGCGGCGCCCGGTGCGGTAGAGCCACACCGTCACCGCCAGCAGCGTGAGGGAGGCCAGCAACTGGTTCGACGTCCCGAACAGCACCCAGAACTTGCGCCACGACCCTTCGCCGGCGGAAAGCAGCACCACCAGCGCCAGGCCCGCAGTGATGGCCGATCCGAGGCGACTTTTGCCTGCCGCCGCGCCGCGCGCCCCAAGACCGGGCCCAGCAGTCCGCCGGCCAGTTCCTCGAGCAGGTAGCGGCCCAGGCGCGTGGCCACGTCAATGGTGTCGAACACGAAGGTGGAAAACGCCATGGCGCCAAAGGTGGCGGCAAAGATGCGCCACTCTTCTCCGATGAGCACGGACAGAAACGCGGCCACGCCGTCGCCGTAGAGCTTGCCGGGCGCGCGGCCGGCGATGTCCTCCGGCAGCACGATCATCACTGTGCCCAGCGCGATCAGGGCCACCAGTCCCTCCAACAGCATGGCGCCGAACCCGATGGGCTTGCAGTGGCTCTCGCGCTCGATCTGTTTGGAGGTGGTGCCTCCACACACCAGCCCGTGAAATCCCGAACACGCTCCGCAGGCGATGGTGACGAACAGGAAGGGGAACAGGAACTGCTCGCTCGCGGAGGCGCCGGCGGCGGCGGCGCGCAGCGCCGGCTGCCGGATTTCGAATCCTCCGAAAACGATTCCCGCCACGCTCACGCCCAGCACCAGGTAGAGCACGAACCCGCCCAGGTAGCCGCGCGGCTGTTGCAGCAGCCACATGGGCAGCAGCGAAGCCGCAAAACAGTAGGCGAGAATCACGATGTGCCATACCGGCAGGTCGTAGACCAGCAGGGTGGAAACTTTGGTCCCCAGCCACACCGTCACCAGGGTGGCGGGCACGAAGATTGCGGTCATCAGCCACATGGGCGGAGCGAACTTGCGCTGCACCACGCCCATCAAAAGCGCCAGCAGCAGGTAGAGCGTGCTGGCCGCGGCCACTGCGCCTCCGGGATTGAAGCGGAACTCACCCGCCAGCTCTTCCGTCCGGCCGACGAAGGTGGAAGCGGTGACGTCGGCGAAAGCCACGATCACGTAAATCAGCGCGATATAGATAAACGCGGTCATGGCCAGCCAGGCGCGGCGGCTCAGGTTGCGGCGCGCGATCTCGGCGATGGAACCGGCGCCGTGGCGCACCGACGCGATGAGCGCGGAAAAGTCGTGCACCGCGCCGATGAACACCACGCCCAGCGCGATCCACAGGATGCTGGGCAGCCATCCGAAGGCCAGGCAGGCGGCGATGGGCCCCACAATCGGCCCGGCGGCGGCGATGGCGCTGAAGTGCTGCCCCATCAGGTAGAAGGGGCGCGTAGGCACGAAGTCGGCGCCGTCGTTGCGCGCCACCGCGGGCGTTTCCTTCTTGTCATCCAGTCCGTACTGGCGGGCAATAAAGCTGCCGTAGGTGAAGTAGCCCACCACCAGCACGGCGACCACCATCAGCGAGAGGAGTAGCAGGGACATGCGGGATTTACGTTAGCGCCGGGGATTGCAGAATGCAAAATTCAAAATGCAAAATGAAAGAAGCTCTGGTGCCGCCTGTGGCGGCATTTTGCATTTCGCAATCTAGCATTCTTTCTGTTGCATGTTTCATTTTGCATTTGTCACTTTGCATTTTGCATTTCTTCATACATCTTCCTCACCTCGGCAATCATCTTCATCACCGCGTCGCGCTCCGCGGGAGTGTTCCAGTCGGTGTTCTTCTCCACCGACTCCTGCATGCGGCCGATCCAGGCGAGAAAATACGCGGCATCCTCCGGCGAGCGCGGCGGCTCATGACCCACGATGACGTACACCGGGCTGGTGGTGGCGTAGGGATGAATATCGAGGATAGGATGCCGCGCCTTTTCGCTCCATGCACGCAGCAGGCACCAGCCGGATTGCGCGATGGGAATTTTGCCGCGGATTTCCGCGTAGTCGCGCGCGGCGTTCATCTCCACGTCGCGCACCACACGCCCGTTGCACACAATCTCCAGCTTATCCACCGGGACCATGGAGCGCAGCGACGCGGTAAACGCGACTCCGCCGGCAGCGGCAGGCAGCTTCAGTTCATCGCCCGGGGCGAGGCCGCCGAGCGTGAAGTGGACCAGCGGGCCGTTGCTAGCGAAGGTGCGCCCGCGCTTCAGGCCGGCAAGCCACGAATCTCGCTGCAAAGGTCCCGGTGGAACTTTCCCATACGCGCGATTCAGTCCCACGGGCCCGTGCAGCGAGGCGTAGTTGGCCATGGCGTCGGTGCCGGCGCCCGCGGGAATGCGGAAGCCGAGGTTCAGGAAGCGGTACCACACCCCTGCCGTCGAGTGGTGATCGCTGAAGCCCAGCACTTCCAGGTAGTCCACCTTGCCCAACGGCACATCGAGGACGAGCGCGCTGGTGAGCTTGCCGGTCTTCTCCGCGGGGCGCGGCACTTCCACGATTTCGAAGGGATGCACGTACCCCACCAGCGCGCCCTGCTCGCGCGCCATGTCGGCCACCATCGCGTTCGTCGGATACAGGCTGGCGGCGGCCGTGCCGGGATAGCCGACGTAATCCGGCAACAGGATGTTGCGCGTGAGGCCGAGCAGGCCCTGGTGTCCCCAGTAGCTGGTATGGAATTCCTGGTCGTGCAACAGCAGAACGCCGGCGGTGGAGGCCGCATCGGGCTTGCCGCTGAAGTAAGCGATGTCCGGGACGCGCTGCTCCTTGTTGACGATGAGGCTGTGCACCACGTTTAGATTTTCAGCGCGGGCTTGCGCCACCATGCGCGCGGGCGTGTTGCGATACGAGCCGGCGTAGTTCATGTGGACGTGCAGGTCGCCGCTCGCCCAACGTCCGCCGGGCAGCGCCGGTAGCGGCCGAAGACGCACGACGAGCCGCGTGATTTTGTCTGCGGCGATCTCGACTTCGCGCTGCTCGAACCGGTGCTCGAATCCTTTCATCACCTCCACGCGCACCCGCCCCGCAGGCACGGTGAGCCGGGAAGCGCCGGGGGTATGGAAGTAGTGCGCCTCGAAGCCGCGCTCAGAGCGCACGAAGCCATCGTCGGCGTGCATCCAGGCATCGTCAGGCGCGTGAGCCAGGCCCTGCTTGTCGGTAACCGAGACGCGGGCCGAGGTGGAGCGGCCCGCGGCATCGAGCACGGTGACGTGCAACCGTCCCGTGGGCTTCAGGTATTTGCGCTCACGGGCGACGAGCGGCCGCTGATGTCCGCCCACCACCTCCTGGATCCACAGCGAAGTGTTGCCGTCGCGGTTGGAGATGAAGGCGATGCGCTTGCCGTCGGGCGACCAACGGGCGGAAGTGTCGTCATACTCGCCGTAGGAAATGGGAAACGGATCGCCGCCTTCCGGCCTCGTCACCCAGAGCTGGTGCCACTGGCGTCCGTGATAAGAGCTGTAGAGCAGGCGCTTGCCGTCGGGCGACCAGTCAGGACGCGCCCGCCAGGTGGTTTCTTCGGAATGGATCTCACGCGGCTCGGCGCCTGCTTCAGCCTTCATCCGCCAGAAGCCGCCGGTGCCGTAAATGTGTCCTCGGTTGGAAACGAAGATGAGCTCTCTGCCGTCGGGCGACCAGGTGGGACTGATCTCGTGGTCGAAGGGGCCGTAGTAATAGCGCGGCTGCTCGCTGCGAGTCTCGCCGGTGAGGCGCGTGGCAGCGCCCGGTTGGCCGTTCTCTACCTCCATCACATAGACGTGGAAGCGGCCATTATGGGCCGTGGAAACGCAGGCAATGCGCCGTCCGTCGGGCGACCAGCGCGGTTCCACATTCACCGCGCCGCCGCTGGTGATGGCCTTGCTCTTCGCCGTTGCCAGCTCCAGCAGCCACAGCTCGATGGCCTTGCCGTCATACTTCGCGTAAACCACCCAGCGCCCGTCGGGCGATACGTCCGGCTGATAGTCGTAACCGGGGCCGTCCGTGAGCTGCTCGGCGACGCCGGAATCCAGCCCTTGCCGCCAGAGCGAGCCGCCCATGGAGTACACCACGGACTGCGAGTCCGGCATCCACGCCACCGAGCCTGGCCCGGTGGTGAGCTGCGGCAGATACATCTCCCGCCAGTAGTAGGAGTGCGGTTGCGCAACCTGCGGCAGGACGGGCTCGCGCTGGGCGAGGAGCGGAACGGCAGTGAAGAGCAGCAGGGCCAGTGCCAGCAGCTTGCTGCTCCGCCGAACTGTGGATTTGCCATGCCGAGCGAGCGCGGAGCGCGAGTCGAGGCATCTTGGTGTTACCCAAAACCAAGATCCCTCGACTCCGGCGCTTCGCGCCTTCGCTCGGGATGACAAATCTTTCATGGTTACCTTGGTCCTACTCGACTCGCACTTCCTCCCCCGCGCCGCGGGGTCAGTCGCACTCGCTCGGAATGGCAGACTCACTCTTCCTCTTTGTCGTACGAAAAAATGATAGCCACGATCTTCCATCCCTCGCTGCCTTCCACCAGGTGCAGTCCCAGCTTGCCACGCGACTCCACGTTCTCGTCCACGAAGACGAAGTCTGCGGTCACCCGGGCAATGCGGCGGCCCTGCTTGATGCGCACGTTCTTCAGGCGCTCGCTCACCGACTTGCGTTTGGGAAGATAGTTGGCTTGCGCGCCGTAGAACTGCTCCAGGTTGCGCACCACGATGGCGCCCTTCGCGTCGGGAAACACCACGGTGAGCTGCGGGTGGAAGAGCTTTTTCCACTCCTCCAGGGTCTCGGTGCGGTACAGGCCCACGTAGTCGCGGACAGCTTTGTCCAGGGCGGCCCTGGATGGGGGTGAATTCTGCGCCGCCGCCGGCAGCGCCGATGGCATCGGGGCCAGCAGCAGAACCAGAATGGCGAGTGGTCTCATGGCGGCGCAGACTATCACATCCGGCGCGTCAGCCTGAATGGGCCGGCACGGGACGCCGCCTCACCCACATCCAGTTCCCAACCGCAATCGCCATGGTGACTCCCAGGATCTTCACTTCGTTCATCCCCATGCGGCTGGCCACCACCACGCAAAACGCGATGCCCACCGCAACCACGACTGGAGCGGCCGGCAGGCGGAAAGCAGGCGGCTCCGCCTGCGTTTTGCGCAGGCGGAGCAGAGCCAGGCAAACCGCGCCGTAGGTAAACAGGCGGACCACGGCCGAGAGCGTGGCGTTCTTTTCGAAACCGCCGGCTACCGCCAGCGCCAGCACCAGCGCGGCAAACACGGTGATGGAAACGTGCGGAGTGTGGAAGCGCGGATGGACGCCGGCAAACCACGCCGGGAAGTCTCCGCGTTCGGCGAAGGCAAAGGTGAGTCTGGGCCCGCTGAGCATGGCGGAAGCCATATATCCGTAGAGAGAAACCAGGGCAGCGACGGCGACCAGGCCTGCGCCGTTTTCTCCCAGGAAGGCGCGCGCGGCGTCGGCCAGCGGACGCTGGCTGGCGGCAGCATGTTCCAGAGTACCCAGCACCACAACCTGGACGGCCGTATACACCACGGTGCAGACCGTCAGGGCAATGAACAGGGCGAAGGGTGCATCGCGCTGCGGGTCTTTGGCTTCGGCCATGGGGATCAGCGCGGCTTCGCAGCCGCCGTAGGCGTACACCAGAAGCAACACCGCTTCCAGCCAGCCCGCTGACCCACCCGCCACCGGCAGTTGCGCCGGGGCTGCTTGCCCGCTCGCCGACAGCAGGAACGTTGCCCCCGCCACGATGAAGAGGGCCAGCGTCCCCAGCTTGGCGACGATGAACAGATTGCTCTGGCCCGCGCCCGCGCTGACTCCGCGATAGTTCACCGCGGCGTGCGCCCCGATCACCAGCGTCAGCACCAACAGGCGCGGAAGCGGCTCTCCCGCCTGTTTCCAGAACTCCGCCAGGTACTGCACGAACAGGTTGGCGTTGGCGGCGAAGGCAGTAATCCGCACCAGCCACGCCAGCCATCCCATCTGGATGCCGGCAAAACGCCCGAAGGCTGCATGCGCGTAGAGGTACGGCCCTCCGGTTTCGCGAAAACGCGACGCCACTTCGGCAAAGCAGGCCATGATGGCCGCCATGCCGGCGGCGGCGATCAGGTAGGCCCAGGGGCTGGCCGCGCCCAGATGCTTGGCGGTCACCGACGGCAGGCCGAAGACGCCGCTGCCGATGATGCCGTTCAGCATCACCGCCGCCAGGCTCCAGCGTCCGATGGCGCGCACGAGTTGGGCGGGGCCGGTCATGGAAGGCGGGAGTGTATCGCAAGCGCGGGCAAGATGCCCGCGCGACAGCCCCGACTGGTCGGGGCGCTACGTGGTGAAGGCGAGCGTGAGCAGCGTCTTCTGCTCCAGCTCGTGGGCCTTGGCGGAACCGGTGGCGGGGGAGGCGCTGGCCGTGCGCTTCACCGTGCGGATGTGGCGATCGTGGCACATGCGCGTGAGCCGCGGCAGCATGTAGGCCAGCGCCCCCATGTTGGCCGGCTCCTCCTGCACCCACACCACTTCCTTGCCCTGCGGATGCCGCGCCAGTTCCGCCGCCAGCTCAGCCTGCGGGAAGGGATAAAGTTGTTCCAGGTAGACGATGGCGGTCTGCGCGTCCTTTCGCTGCTTGCGCTCGCGGCGCAGTTCGTGTCCGATCTTGCCGGTGCACAACAGCACGCGGGTGGCGTTCTCCACTTCCGCATCGGGAATCACGTTGAGGAAGCGCGGACGCGAAAGCTCAGCCAGCGGCGAGGACGCGTCCGGGTGGCGCAGCATGCTCTTGGGGGTGAACACGATGAGCGGCTTCCGCCACTTGCGCAGTGCCTGCCGCCGCAGCAGGTGGAAGTACTGCGCCGCGTTTGACGGCTGGCAGACCTGGAGGTTGTCTTCGGCCGCAAGCTGCAAGTAGCGCTCCAGGCGCGCGCTGGAATGCTCCGGTCCCTGGCCTTCGTAGCCGTGCGGCAGCAGCAGCACCAGGCCGGCGTTCAAGCCCCACTTGTCCTCGCCCGCGCTGATGAACTGATCAATGATCACCTGCGCGCTGTTGGCGAAGTCGCCGAACTGCGCCTCCCACAGCACCAGGGCCTCGGGGTAATCGCGGCTGAACCCGTACTCGAAACCCAGCACGCCCATTTCCGACAGGATGGAGTTCCACACCTCGAACCAGGCCTGGCCGGGCGCCACGTGCGCTAGCGGGATGTACTCGTTTTCGTTTTCCGTATCGATGAGAACGGAGTGGCGCTGGTTGAAAGTGCCGCGGCGGCTGTCTTCCCCGCTCAGGCGGACAGGCGTGCCCGCACGCAGCAGCGTGCCAAAGGCCAGCGCTTCGGCCATGCCGTAGTCCAGCGCGCGCTGCCCGCGCCCCATTTCCGCGCGCTGCTCCAGCAGCTTCTGCACTTTGGGATGAATGGCAAATCCCTGCGGATAGGAAGTGAGCTTCTCCGATACTTCCCGCAATTCTTCGGCGGGAACGCCGGTGTCCACTTCGAGCGACGCGTCGTAACGCCCGCCCGAATACGGCTCCCAGTACGCGGGCAGGGTGAAGAGCTTGGGCTTTTCCTTGAGCTGGCCCGCCTGCTGCTGCGCTTCTTCCAGCTCGGCTCGCAGACCGGCCGCCAGCGCGGCCGCGTCCGCGCCGATCCTCTTCGCGTAGGCCTGCCCCAGCGGCGGGTGGTCCTTGATCTTGCGATAGAGCCGCGGCTGGGTGATGGTGGGATCATCCACCTCGCTGTGGCCGTGGCGGCGATAGCCGATCAGGTCCACCACCACGTCGGTGGAGAACTGGTAGCGGTACTCCATGGCCATGCGCCCAACCCGCACCACGGCCTCGGGGTCTTCCGCGTTGACGTGAAAAATGGGAATGGAGAGCCGCTTGCCGGCGTCGGCGGAAAACCGCGTGGAGTGCAGCTCGTGCGGCGAAGTGGTGAACCCGATCAGGTTGTTCACGATCACGTGCACGGTGCCGCCCACCGAGAACCCGCGCATTCCGGCAAAGGTCATGGTCTCGGCCACGACGCCCTGCCCGGCAAAGGCGGCGTCGCCGTGCATGAGGATGGCAACCACCTGCTGGTGCGCGTGGGCGCCGCGACGCCGCTGCTTGGCGTATACGCGGCCTACGGCCACCGGGTCCACGGCTTCGAGATGGCTGGGATTGGAGACCAGATGGATGCCTACCTGACCGCTGCGGGTCTGGTGGACGCCGCGCGCGCCCAGGTGATACTTCACATCGCCGCCCCCCAGAACGCTGCGCGGGTCAACGTCTTCGAATCCGGCGAACAGGTCGATGGCAGATTTCCCCGCCACGAAATGCAGCACGTTCAGCCGGCCGCGATGGCTCATGGCCATCACCGCTTCTTGCGCACCCAGCCCGGCCGCGGCGTCCAGCAGTTCGTCCAGCAGCGGGATGAGTGCAGTGTTGCCCTCCAGCGAGTACCGCTTGGTGCCCAGGTAGCGTATCTGCAGCACTTGCTCGAAGACGTCGGCGCTCAGGATGCGCTCCAGAATGCGCGCCCGGTCGGGCTCGGGCGCAGGCGCTTCCATGCGCTCCTGAACCCAGCGCCGGCGTTCCGGCTCGGGCAAATGCATGAACTCGGCGCCGATGGTCCCGCAGTAGATTTTTCGGGCCTGCGCCGCGGCCTCGCCGCTGATATCCAGCTCGGGATGCGGCTGCGGCGGGAAGTGCTTCAGCGGATCGAGGTCCGCCTCCAGGTAGCCCCAACGCCGGAAGGCATCGAAGACGCGCTCGCGGTCTTCGGAACGGGCCTTCAGGGAGGCAGCGGTTCGGGTTGCCATAGGGCGCCGGTGGCCTTGGAGAAGAGTTCCCTCCTAATCTACCAAAGGTGTGGCTGGCCGTAGGGCCCTGCGCGAGTAACACCGTTGACACGCATTCCGCCTTCCTCCTCTGTGTTCCTCTGTGGTTAAACCACCCGGAAAGTCTTGGTGGTATCGTGGACGTTATGCTCCAGGGACCGCGGCGCTTGCTTCTGCTGTGCACCACCACGGGATATCAGGCGCGCTCGTTCCTGGAGGCCGCGCGCAAGCTGGGGCTGGCCGTGGCGCTGGGCACGGACCGCTGTCACGTGCTGGAAGACCCCTGGAAGGACGGCGCCCTTCCCCTGCACTTCGAGGACCCGGAAGGCTCCGCGCGCCAGATCGTCGAGTATGCGCGGGCGAATCCCGTGGAGGCGATCGTATCCGTCGGCGACCGCCCAACGCCCACGGCCGCGCGCGCCTGCCGCGAGCTGGGCCTGGCCGCCCATCCGCCGCTGGCCGCCGACATCTGCCGCGACAAATTCCTCTTCCGCGAGCGGCTGCGGACCGCCGGCCTGCCGGTGCCCCGCTTTCAGCACTTCCCGCTGCAAAGCGATCCACAACGCCTGCTGGCCTCCGGCGAGGTCGCCACCGGCTTTCCTTGCGTGCTCAAGCCGCTGGGGCTTTCGGGCAGCCGCGGCGTGATCCGCGCCGACGATGCGGAGCAGTTTGTGGCCGCGTTCGAGCGCATCCGCAGGCTGCTGCGCACTCCGGAGGTACAAGTGCTGCGCGAGCAGGCCAGCGGGTTCCTGCAAGTCGAGGCCTACGTTGAAGGAGAGGAAATTGCCGTCGAAGCCGTGGTGGACCGCGGGCGGCTGCAAGTGCTCGCCATGTTCGACAAGCCCGACCCGCTCATCGGCCCGTACTTCGAGGAAACCATCTACGTCACACCGTCGCGGCTCCCCGCGGACGAAAAGCAGGGCGCCGTCGCGGCGCTGGCCCGGGCGGTCGAAGCCCTGGGACTGAAGCACGGCCCACTGCACGCCGAGATGCGAATCAATTCCGAAGGCGCGTGGCTGCTGGAGGTGGCCCTCCGCCCCATCGGCGGGCTGTGTGCGCGCGCGCTGCGCTTTACTGTCCCGGGCGCGGCCGAACTGGTTTCCCTGGAAGAGCTGGTCATCCGTCTGGCGCTGGGCGGGAATGTCGAGAACGTGCGGCGTGAAACCGCGGCCGCGGGCGTGATGATGATTCCCATCCCCGAGGAAGGCATTTTCCATCATGCCGAAGGCGTGGACGATGCGCTGGCTACGCCCGGCGTCGAGGACGTGAGCATCACCGCCAAGCCCGACTACAAGCTGGTGCCGCTGCCCGAGGGATCGAGTTACCTGGGGTTCATCTTTGCGCGCGGCGAGTCGCCGGAATTCGTGGAGCAGGCGCTCCGGGCCGCGCACGCAAAACTGCGGTTCGTGATTTCTCCGGCATTGCCGGTGCTACGCGCCAGCGGCTAGGAGGCCGGTTAAGGTAGGATTCCTGCGTTCGGGCTCTTTGCCCGGAATGCGATCCACGATGCGTGATTTCTCCGGCAAAACGCTTTCCTTCAAGCTCGACGATGGCATCATCGAGCTCGAACTGCATCGCGAGCCCTGCAACGAGATGGGCTCGGCGACGCTGGAGGAGCTGGAGCGCTTCGCATCCGCGCTCGACGCCGCTCACGACGAGGCCTGCGCGCTGATCATCAATAGCGCCATGAAGCCGGGGTTTTCCGCGGGCGCCGACCTGCGCGAGCTTTACGTTCGCTCCCAGGAAGTTGCTGAGCCGCAGCGTTCCGCGGGCCTGCGCGATTTTCTGGAGCGTATCCACCGGGTGATGAACACCATTGATGCCTCGCCGCTCACCACCATCGCCGCTGTGCATGGCGTAACCTTCGGCGGAGGATTCGAGCTGGCGCTCACCTGCGACCTCATCGTCGCCGACAAGATGGCGCGCTTCTGTTTTCCCGAACTGCGGCTGGGGCTGATTCCCGGTTTCGGAGGCATTCCCCGGCTGAAGCGCGACCTGGGCAACGCCGTGGTCCGCGACCTTCTGCTCACCGGACGCAGCATCAACGCGTCCAAGGCCCAAGCCGTGGGTCTGGTAAGCCAGGTGGCGGCGGAGGGAGAAGCCCTGCGCGTGGCGCGTTCCACTGCGGCGCAGGTAAAGAAATTCGACCGGCGGAGCAGCATGGCCGCCAAAAAATTCATCAAGCCGATTCCTTACGACGAACTGCGCGAGGAGATTGAAATCTTCTGCCGGCTGTTCCGCGAGCCGGCGGTGGAGGCCGGCCTGCGCCGGTTCGTCGAAAGCACCAAAGTGCAGCCCTACTTGCCGTGAACGCGAGCGCCCTGTGATGAAGCTGCGAATTCCAGCACTGCTGATGGCGACCCTCCTGGCCCTGCCCCTGGCGGGCGCGCCCGCCGAATTGCGCGGCGACCTGAAGTCGCTGGTGGAAGCGGAGCGCGAGTTCTCCAAGACGTCGGAGAAGAAGGGCATCCGCGAGGCTTTCCTGGCGTTTCTCGCCGCGGACGCCATCCTGTTCCGCCCCAACGCCGTGAACGGCCGCCAGTACGTGACCGAGCAGCCGGAAGATAAAGGCACGCTGACGTGGTCGCCCGTCTTCGCGGAGGCCTCCGCCGCCGGCGACCTGGGTTACACCACTGGCCCTTATGAGTACAAGCCCCCAGGCAGTGAGGCCGTGGGTCACGGACACTACATCTCCGTCTGGAGGAAGCCGGCGGGCGGCAAATGGCGGGTGGTGATTGACCTGGGCATCGTTCATGACAAGCCCGAAGGCCTGCCCACCGAGGTGGCCTCGCCCGCCCCGGGCGCTGCACCGCCGAAGGATCCGGATGCGGCCGGCTTGCGCGCCGCCATGCTGGCTGCGGACGCCGCCTTCTCCGGCGTAGCCGCTGACAAAGGCGTGCTGGCCGCCTATGAGGTCTTTGCCGCAGACGACATCCGCTTCTACCGCATGTTCAGTTTTCCCCAGGTGGGCAAGACCGCCATGCGCTCGGCGCTGCTCAATTCGGCCGGTCGCCTCACCTGGAAGGCATCGGGAGGAGAAGTGGCCGGCTCCGGCGATCTGGGCGTGACCTACGGCCTAGCGGAATTTTTCGCGGGCGATGTGCAGGGAGTCTCCCCCACCCCGGGCAGCTACGTACGCATCTGGCGGCGCCACCCGGACGGCTGGCGCGTGGTGCTCGACGTAGTGAACCAGCTGCCGCCGCCGGCGCTACAATAGCGGCTCGAGCCGCCGCCGCGAGTACAATGTTGCCGCGTTGAATCTACTGCGGTGAAGCGCCAACACAGACTCGCCCTTGCCGCCTTGCTGGCGGGCGGCTTGCTGCCGGCCGTTCTTGCGGGCTGCTCCCGCCATCCGCTCAAGATTGAATCGGCCCGCCGCGCGCTTCGCTACAATCAAGGCGGCAGCGAAATCATGGTGCGCAACCCGCAGGAGGATGTGTTCCTCATCGTCGAAATGAAGGACATGCCGGCCGATGTTTTCGCGAAAGTGAAGGACGGCAAGCCGTACTTCACCGTCGGCGAGGAGCGCCTGGAAGTGCACTACAGCCAGGCAACGGAGTCGTCCTCCGGCGAGCGCAGCATCCTGCTGGCCACGGTGGCGCCTCGGAACACGCTTGCGTTCACGCTGCACGCCGGCGATTATCCCGGGAGGGACTTTACCGCCGAAGAAGAGGTGCACGACAGTTTGAAAATCTAGACCACGCCGGCAAACAAGATGGCCGCTTCCAACCATACACTCGATGAAATCCTCACTCTCGCCGCCACCCATTTCAAGGTGCCGCGCGAGCAGCTCTCGCCCGACGACGACTTCTACAAGAAGCTGGGCATCGACAGCCTGCAGGCCCTGGAACTCCTCACCCGCCTGGAGAACCACTTCCGCGTCGAACTGCCCGACTACGAAATCCAGGGCGTCACCGACTTCCGCACCCTGGCCGAGCGGATCCAGGCAAGACTCTAGCGGATTGAATCGGATTGAATCATTGAGCGATTGAATCATTGAATCATTTGATTTCCCGGTGCCAAATCAATGATTCAATGACTCAATGATTCAATGATTCAATCTTCCGTAATGCTTGATCTGAAGAACTACGCCTGTCTGGGCGCGGCGCTGCGCGATGCCCTGGAGCGCTGGCCGGACGAGGTCTGCCTGATCGAGGCCGACCGCGAGCGCGAGAACTGCCGCCTCACCTATCGCGACTTCCAGCAGCGGGCTTTGCCGCTGGCACGTTTCCTCGAAACAGCAGGCTTCGGCGCCGGCAGCCGGGCCGCCATCTGCATGACCAATCAGTCCAAGTGGCTCATCTCCGCTTACGCCATCTTCTACCGCGGCGGGGTTTTGGTGCCGCTCGACTACAAGCTCACCGGGCGCGAGCAACTGGAACTGCTGGCACACTCGCAGGCGGAAGTCCTGGTGGTGGAGTACCACTTGTGGCGGGTGATGACGCAGACGGAAAACTTCGCGGCGCGCCGCGTCCGCACCGTGCT